>CAJJCU010000073.1 GCA_905182775.1 uncultured Flavobacteriales bacterium | reverse complement strand
ACCCAAACCTTACTTGTATTGAAGTAGATGATGCAAGCTATTCAACAGCTAATTGGACTAGTATAGACGCTCAAACCTCTTACAGTACAGACTGTAACAACAACGGTTGCTCCTGTGTTCCGAGTTTTTCATCAATTACAACTGAAGGGATAGATTCATATACAGCACCAAGCGGAGCTGTTTACACTACAGGAGGAGTATACACAGATACTATTCCAAATGTTACAGGATGTGATAGTATTATCACGATAAACTTATCAATGAACTTCACTGGAATTTGGGAAATAAACACCATTCCTAAACAACTAATTAAGATAGTTGATGTACTAGGTAGAGCAACACCATTTAAACCCAACACACCTCTTATCTATGTGTATGATGATGGAAGTACTGAGAAGGTGTTTAGCGTGGAGTATTAGTCTTCTTGTTTTTCTATATCGCTGAAATCACAAAAACTTTAGGCTTTTCAGTGACCAAAACTCAATATAGTTAGGATTCATGATCTTTTAATATGTAACTATTACAGAGTAAATAATCCTAAAACACTGACCTTTTGACAATTAATTACACCAAAAACTGGAACAAATCAGGTTTATCGTTCAGGTATTCACCAAAAAAATGATAGTCCACCATACGTTGTTTCAACCCACTAAAATCGGACGCACTTCCTAGCTCAATTCCAACAACAGCAGGCGCATTGGTGCTGCTTTGTTTTTTTGAATACTCAAAATGTGTAATGTCATCTTTTGGACCCAATACTTTCTCTATAAATTCTTTGAGGGCGCCTGCACGCTGTGGAAAACGTACAATAAAATAATGCTTCACGCCCCCGTGAAGTAATGCACGCTCCTTTATTTCTTCAGTTCTGGTAATGTCATTGTTACTACCGCTCACCAGGCACACGACATTTTTACCTTTGATCACCTCCCGATATTGATCAAGAACAGCAACCGTCATCGCTCCAGCAGGTTCAACGACGATTGCATCTTTGTTGTACATATCCAATATCGTTTGGCAAATCTTACCTTCATGAACCGTTGCCATCTCAGCCAAGTTTTCTTTACAGATACTAAAATTTAGGTCTCCAACTCTTTTTACGGAAGCGCCATCAACAAATTTCTCAATATCTTGAAGCTCCGTATTGATTCCATTGGCCATCGAAACAGACATAGAAGGTGCACCCGCTGGCTCAACTCCAATGATTTTGGTCTTTGGAGAAAGCGCTTTAAAAACACTTGATACGCCGGATGAAACTCCGCCACCGCCAACAGGAAGGAAAAGATAATCGATGCCAACCTTAGACTGCTCTAATATCTCTAAACCAATTGTTGCTTGGCCTTCAATTACTTTTTGATCATCAAAAGGGTGTACGAATTGCATTTCATGCTCTTTGCAATAGGCAAGAGCCTTTTTTGAGGCATCATCAAAGGTGTCACCATGCAGAACAACATCAACATAAGCACCTCCAAACATCTTTACCTGAGCAATCTTTTGTTTGGGCGTGGGCGTGGGCATAAAAATCATTCCACGGACCTGCTTTCTCGCACATGAGTAAGCGACACCCTGGGCATGATTACCAGCACTCGCACATACAACCCCTTTCTTTAAAACATCTGTTGGTATGCAGGAAATTTTATTGTAGGCACCCCGTATTTTATAAGAACGAACTTGCTGTAGGTCTTCTCTTTTAAAATAAATAGAAGTCCCAAATTCTCTGGACTGCGTTTCATTTAAGGTTAAAGGCGAACAAAGCGCTACACCTTCAAGACGTTTGGCCGCATCCTTAACATCCGAGAGCTTTACTTTATACATGTGCTTCTTTTATTTTTTCTGGTGCCATAGCAGCACGCAATACCTTTCCTATATGTTCGATCGGATGACTCTGAATACTGCTATTGACTTCATTGAGGTACAGGTTTCCATTAGGGACGTATTGGTACTTATTCCCCATGAGGTCAGAAGTGATCCCTGACATGAAATTCTTCAATAAAGGTTGACATTCCTGATCAAACAAATAACAACCATACTCGGCCGTATCAGAAATAATCCTGTTCATTTCATATAGTTTTTTTCTGGCTACCGTATTGGCGATCAAAGGAAGCTCGTGTAAAGATTCATAATAGGCAGACTCTTCTTTGATCCCTGCATCGACCATCATTTCAAAGGCCAATTCAACACCTGATTTCACAAAAGCCAAAAGTAAAGTGCTGTGCTCAAAATAGCTTTGTTCTGAATAATCCTCAGCAGTAGCATCTGTCTTTTCAAATTGAGTTTCTAATGTCTGAGCCCTCCATGTCAATAAATTGACATCATCGTTTTTCCAATCTGTCATCATATCAGCAGAGAACTCACCCGATATAATGCGATCCATATGTTTTTGAAACAATGGCTTCATGATTATTTTAAGTTCTTCTGAAAGATGAAAAACCTTCACCCGTGCCTCATCAGAAATACGATTTAGCATCGATGTTAACCCCCCTTTCTTGAGCTCTTCAGCCAAAACTTCCCACCCGTATTGGATTAGTTTTGCAGCATAGTTGGCAGGCACGCGCTGCTCAATCATTTTATCAAATGCAAGTAAGGACCCTGTTTGAAGCATCCCACACAAAATCGTTTGCTCTCCCATTAAATCTGACTTCACCTCAGCAACAAATGAAGAATGTAAAACACCTGCACGGTGTCCCCCTGTTGCGTAGGCATATGCCTTTGCCCATTCGAATCCCGTTCCGTTAGGATCATTCTCCTCATGCACTGCAATGAGTGTAGGAACACCAAAACCCCTCTTGAACTCCTCTCTTACCTCTGATCCTGGTGACTTAGGCGCCATAAGAATTACGGTAAGGTCCTCTCTCACAGTCAAGCCCTCTTCAACGATATTAAATCCATGAGAATATGCCAAAGTAGCTCCCTCTTTCATTAAGGGCATCGCACGATTCACGACTGCAGAATGCTGCTTGTCTGGTGTTAAATTGATCACCAAATCGGCACTCGGTATAAGGCCGGCATAGGTTCCCACTAAAAAGTCATTTGAGACCGCATTTTGATAAGATGCTCTTTGGTCTTTAATTGCAGAATCCCTAAGCGCATAAGAAACATCTAGTCCTGAATCTCTCATATTCAGGCCTTGGTTCAAACCCTGAGAACCACACCCAATAATGACCACTTTTTTACCAAGTAGAACATCTAAACCATTTGAAAATTCTGATTTTTCAAGAAAATCACATTTCCCAAGCTGCGCTTGCTTTTGGGCTTCTGTTAAAGTGTTAAAATAATTTTTCATTTTGTTGTTGTTAAGCGTTTTCTAATTCATTTACTATTGAGGAAAGTGTACGCATCGGTTTTGTAATTGCAACACGTCCTGACCTCACAAATTCTAATATTCCAAAAGGTTCTAATTCATCAAACAAGTTTTGTGTCTCTTCTTTGTGACCCGTTTTTTCGATGACCGTAAATTCTGGCTCGATACTTAAAACCCGTGCATGGTGCGAACGAACGATATGCTCGGCCTCACCGCCTTGCAGAAGAATGCTTGTAGGAACTTTAAAGAGTGCGATCTCCTGATAAATAATTTCAGAATCTAAATGGTAGACCGCTTTGATGACCTCTACCTGTTTGTCTAGCTGAAGGGTTACCTTTTTGACTATGTCTTCGGTTTCGCTAACGACAATGGTATAGCGGTGAATGTTTTTCACTTCGCTATCTGAAGCAGCAATACTTTCAATGTTTATTTTTCGCCTTGTAAAAACGATCGTAACTCGGTTCAAAAGCCCTACGATGTCTTCTGTAAATACGGATATGGTATATTTGTTTTTCATCACCTTATTATTTTAATCTTATTTCTGAAACAGATGCTCCTGTTGGGATCATTGGGAAAACATTGTTCTCCTTTGCGACCCTTACCTCTAAAAAGAAAGCCCCCTCATGGGCTAGCATTTCGCCAACGGCGGCGTTTAAATCTTGGCGTTCGGAGACTTTCCTTGTTTCAATTCCGTAGCCCTCAACAATCTTTTGAAAATCAGGATTTACCATGGTCGTAGAGGCATAACGCTTGTCAAAAAACAACTCTTGCCATTGTCTCACCATACCTAAGAATTCATTGTTGAGCACAACAATTTTTACAGGTATTTTTGTTTGAAATATGGTACCAAGCTCTTGAATGGTCATTTGAAAACCTCCGTCTCCTATGATTCCAATGACTTGTTTGTTGGGAACTGCCATTTTAGCACCTATTGCTGCAGGAAGGCAGAAACCCATAGTTCCTAAACCACCCGAGGTAATAAGAGACTTGCTTTGCTTAAACTTTGCATACCGACAAGAAACCATCTGGTGCTGGCCCACATCGGTAACGATGATAGACTCTCCATTTGTTTGGTCATTTATAGAACGAATGACCTCCCCCATACTCAATTCAGCTACAGAAGGGTTGAGTTCTTCCTTAACGACCACCTCAAATTCTTCAAATTCAAGCGCTCGAAATTCTTGTAGCCATTCTTTGCGCTCCTTTTGCTCAAGACAAGTTGTTAGTGCCAAAAGCGATGCTTTGGCATCACCGAGTACGGCAACATCTGTTTTAACATTTTTATCTACCTCTGCTGGGTCAATTTCAAGGTGAATTACCTTCGCTTGTTTGGCATATCTCGATAAATCTCCCGTGATTCGGTCATCAAAACGCATCCCTACTGCGATCAAGACATCACATTCGTTGGTCAGCTTGTTTGGCGCATAATTCCCATGCATCCCTAACATTCCCACATTAAGATAGTGGTCGGAATCAAGTGCAGAAAGTCCCATAATGGTCCATGCCGCTGGTAAATCAGCTTTTTCTATAAATGCTTTGAATGCGGCTTCAGCTTCAGATAAAATAACACCTTGACCAAATAACACCAAAGGCTTTTTGGAGGCATTGATGAGCTTGGCAGCCGCCTGAACCTGGTTTAGGTCAAGCGCAGGACAGGGAACATAACTCCGCATGCCTTCAAAAGGTTTGTACTCAAAATCAAGTGTTCCAAATTGGGCATCTTTTGTGATATCAACCAATACCGGCCCTGGCTTACCTGCTCGGGCAAGATAAAAAGCCTTGGCAATTGCTCCTGGTATTTCTTCCGCGCGTGTGACCTGAAAATTCCATTTCGTAACCGGCATTGAAATTCCAATAACATCAGTTTCTTGGAAAGCATCAGTTCCTAATAAAGCACTAGCAACTTGCCCCGTAATACAGACTAATGGAGTCGAGTCTATTTGCGCATCGGCAATTCCTGTGATCAAATTGGTGGCTCCTGGACCCGAAGTCGCCAAGCAGACGCCTACTTTTCCTGATGCACGTGCATAGCCCTGTGCGGCGTGTGTGGCTCCTTGCTCGTGACGAACAAGAATGTGCTTTAGCTCATCTTCAACATCGTACAATGCATCATAAACTGGCATGATGGCTCCCCCTGGATAACCGAAAATGAGATCTACCCCTTCTTTGATTAGAGAATGAACCACCGCTTGCGCGCCACTCATTTTCTTTGGGTATTCTCCCATTTTAGGAACTTCTAAAACTTCTTTTAACTTTTCCATTTTTTTAAAATTTGTCTGTTACACAGCCCTGTGCGGCCGATGAAACGGTTCGGGCATATTTAAACAAAGAACCTCTCGAAACTTTTAATTTTGGTGCAACCCACGCTGCCTTTCGAGAAGACATTTCTTCTTCAGATATATTTAATACAATTGAGTTTTTTACGGCATCTATGGTAATCTCATCACCATCATTTACAAAGGCAATGGGTCCTCCCTCCTGAGCTTCCGGAGAGATATGTCCTACGACAAAACCGTGGGTCCCTCCAGAAAAACGTCCATCTGTAATGAGGGCTACATCGTTTCCTAATCCCGCACCTATAATTGCTGCAGTAGGCTTGAGCATTTCAGGCATTCCTGGCCCACCTTTAGGACCTTCATAGCGAATGACTACAACATCTCCTTTTTTAACCTTTCCTTCTCTGATCCCATCATTGGCGTCATACTCGGAATTAAATACCTTGGCAGAACCTGAAAAGACCAAACCTTCTTTACCCGTGATTTTCGCAACAGCCCCAGTTGGCGATAGGTTTCCTTTTAAAATGCGAATATGCCCCGATTCTTTGATTGGGGTTTCTACGGGAAGAATAACTTTTTGACCCGCCTTTAGTCCACCAACACTATCTAAATTTTCCGACAAAGTTTTCCCAGTAACCGTGAGGCAATCTCCATGTAGCATACCTTTTTCGAGCATGTATTTCAAGACTGCTGGAACGCCTCCGACTTCATGAAGGTCTTCCATTAAGTACTTACCACTTGGTTTTAGGTCTGCTAAAAAGGGTGTCGTGTCAGAGATTCGTTGAAAATCATCTAAATCAAAATCTACATTGGCAGCAGAAGCAATCGCTAAAAAATGAAGTACAGCATTGGTTGAACCTCCTAAAACCGTTACCAATCGAATGGCATTTTCAATGGACTTTTTAGTCACAATATCGCTCGGCTTGATATCCTTTTCAATCAATAACCTGAGTGCGCGACCCGCGGCTATACTTTCCACCTTCTTTTCATTACTCAAAGCAGGATTCGATGAATTATAGGGAAGTGACATCCCTAAAGTTTCAATTGCTGCGGCCATCGTGTTGGCTGTATACATACCACCACAAGCGCCAGCACCGGGGCAAGCTTTCTTGATAATCGATTTATATTCTTGTTCTTCGATGACGCCGGCATTTCTTTTTCCCCATGCCTCAAAGGCAGAAACAACATCTAATTTTTCTCCTTCGTGACACCCTGAAGAAATTGTACCTCCATAAAGTAAAACACTAGGACGGTTTACGCGAAGCATTGCGATGAGAGCCCCTGGCATATTTTTATCACAACCGACCACTGTTGCCAATGAGTCGTAGGACATCCCTTCAACAACGGTCTCCATCGAATCTGCAATCAAATCCCTAGAGGGAAGTGAAAAACGCATTCCAGGTGTGCCCATTGATATTCCGTCACTGACACCAATCGTATTAAAAATCAAACCAACCAGGTTTTCCTCTTGGGTGCCTTTCTTGACTAATTTCGCAAGGTCATTCAAGTGCATATTACAAGGATTCCCTTCATATCCCGTACTTGCAATACCCACAAACGGTTTTGAGAAATCTTCTTCTGTCAGACCGATCGCATGCAGCATCGCTTGAGCGGCTGGCTGCGAGTCATCTTGGGTTACACGTTGGCTATACTTATTCAATTTCATATTATACCAATTCAAAATTTTTATACTCTTTTTTCTGAACGCGATTGTTATAGGCTCTTGATAATTCACAGCCCATGGTATCCTCCCAATCCAAATTAAATTTCTTACCATCCAAGCTTTGGATGCCTGCAACCTCAGCAGCTGTACCCGTGAAAAAGGCGCCATCTGCTTGGTGGACATCCTTAGGCGTAAAAAACTGTTCACGGATCTCGTAACCCATTTCCGCTGCCAATTCAAAAATGGTCTGCCTTGTAATCCCTGGCAATATGTTGCCAAGCGGAGCTGTATACAAAACCTCATCCTTTTCATAAAAGAAATTAGCACCTGGACCTTCAGCCACATGACCATTCATATCTAAGAGCAGAGCCTCATCAAAACCTTTCTTTTTTGCTTCAGAAGTTGCCAATATAGAATTGGTGTAATGCCCCGTTACTTTGGCCTCAACAAAACAAGACTTCGGATTTGGACGTTGAAAGGAGGAGGTCATCAGACGCAATAAGGAATCCCCTAAATACCTTCCCCATTCCCAAGCGCACAAAAGAACGTGAGATTGGTCCATAGGCATTAAGCTCATGTTTTCATCAGAATAAACTAAGGGTCTTAAATAAGCATCCTTCAAACCATTTCGATCTAATAATTCATAAGAAATAGTAGTGAGTTCTTCACTCGAATAAGGGAGAGCGATCTCCATTTTTTCTGATGAAAAATGAAGTCGGTCGTAGTGCTCTTTTGATTTGAATATCAGCGTACCATCCTCAGTATCATATGACCTAATACCTTCAAAAACAGCATTTCCATAATGCAAAGATTGATTATACAAGGTGAGACTTGCATCTTTTGCTTTCACCCATTTGCCGTCTAAAAATAAAATTGTGTTTTCTGTGTAGTACATCTTTTATAAAATTTATATTTCTGTTCAAAAAAAAAGCCTTTCTCTGTGAGAAAGGCTAGTAACATTATTTATTACAATACCATTCTCACTCCATTAGTGCAGTAATAGTAATAATTGAAATCCATGCCATTATTACGCGATATGTTCTATTGTTATTTTTCATATTAAATCAAAAAAGCCATCCTAATGGATGGCTTTGTTCTTTTTATTTTTGTGACACCATCCGTCTACATACAGTAAATAACTGCAATATTAGTAATTCGAATAATGTTTAATTGTCTCATTTTCAGATGCAAATTTAAAACATGTTTTTTTAATTTGCACTATAATTTCAAAAAAAAAGTGGAAGAAATAAGAAACAGCAACGCTCAATAAAAAATGACGTTATTAATTTGTACAAAGAAGCGCATTCTCCATATATTTACTATGCTAAATTACATTTAATGTCACGTCTATTCATCCTCTTCCTTTTTTTTGGAATGTGCAAACTATCCATAGCGCAGATGGTTTTTGCCGATCTTCAAGGAACAACAGTAAACACAACGGGTTGGAACCTAACAGGAGCAGCGTATGTAGGGAATACCGCAGGAGACGCTGATGTGAACAACAATGAAGTGATCCTTACAAACAATAGCAATGGAAGTAGTGGCGGTATCTTTTTTACCGAACCTCTAGATTTATCTACCTGTAACCAGTGGCATGTAGATTTTGATTTTCGTATCTGGGAAGGCAATGGGGCCGATGGTCTCGCTTTTTGCTTTTTAGACGTTCCTCCTACTGGATTTGTTTCTGGTGGTGGTGTAGGTATTCCTTCAACAGCAAATGGAATTAAAGTTGTATTAGATACTTATAATAATTGGGGGGGGGCAAATCCAGGACTTCAAATTTACAGTGGAAGTGGGTACAATGAAAACCCAGCGATTTCACCAGGTATCGTATTTCTTGATAATATCGGTGGTAATTTGAACTTTATTCGATCAAACACATACAATACTGCTACAATAACATATAACAATGGAACCCTTACATTAACGATTAATGGTACTCTTTATTTAACCACTTTTTTTCCTGTAAACTTTGCAGGATACATGGGGTTTACCGCGAGCACCGGTGGACTTAATGACAAGCACTCTATAAAAAATGTTAGCATTTTTGCAGACCTTCCCCAAGCCAATGCTGGAGGAGATATTTCTGTATGTAGTGGCGAATCGATTCAAATTGGAGGAGCTAATAACCCCAATAATACCTATTCTTGGTTGGCCGAAGACTTCTTGGATGACCCTGAAATATCCAACCCCACGGCCACAATAGTTAACAACACCCCAAACCCCATAGTACAGCAGTATGTTGTTGAAACATTGATTGCCGCTAATTCGGGTGCCTGTCCCGATTATGATACCGTAAATGTCACTGTTCTTCCATCAGAAAACACCTCAGAAAATATTGTAATCTGTGAAACTGCTATTCCTTACCAATGGAATGGCATCGACTTTAATACGACAACAAGCCATACCTTGAATCTATTAAATGTAAATAATTGTGACTCTACTGCAACGTTAAATTTAACCGTGAACCTGTCATCAAATAGCATGACAGACACCACTTTGTGTGAGACTCAAGTACCATTTACATGGAATGGAGTGGCTATTGATAGCGCAGGTGATTTCTTAGTGACTTTGGTCAATTCTTCAGGTTGCGATTCCTTAACGAACCTAAATGTCACCATCAACCCCATCTTAACGAGTACAACGGACACCACCGTTTGTGATACCGAAATCCCCTTCAACTGGAATGGATTAACCTTCAATTCAACAAGTATACAAACGATTACTTTATCGAGTATGGTAACAGGTTGTGATTCCTTAGCAAGTTTAAATGTATGGGTCTTACCCACCTTGACGAGTGAAACTGATACGACAGTCTGTGAGACAGAACTCCCCTTTAACTGGAATGGATTAACCTTTAATTCTCAAGGGCAGCAAACTGCAACACTTCAAAGCCTGGATACGGGATGTGATTCCTTAGCCTCACTAAATGTAATAGTGAACCCAACACTAATAAGTACAACAAGTGTGACCCTATGTGACCATGAAATCCCCTTTAATTGGAATAATCTTGAACTCAACGCCTCAGGTTCATCTACGGTAATACTTCAAAGCACAGTAACGGGTTGTGATTCTATCGTCAATTTGGAGTTAATTGTAAACCCAACGCTCTTGAGCATCTCGGACACTACGGTTTGCAGCTCTGAGCTTCCTTTTAACTGGAATGGATTAACCTTCGATGCAGCAGGTGCCCAAACAGCAGCTTTACAAAGTTTAATAACGGGTTGTGATTCATTAGCAAGTTTAAATTGCACTGTAATCCCTATTCCTGAAATTGCCATTGACCTAAGCGCTACTGGTGGTTGCGTTCCAATAGAGATCACGATATCAAATCCGTTCGCAACAGAAAATAGCCTCTGTGAATGGGAAATTAGTGATGGTACATCCGTCAGCTCCTGCAGTAACAACCTTACGTTTACAGCGGCAGGATGCTACGACATTGAGCTCACCAGTACTGAAATGGGTTGCACATCTTCTATTTTGGAAACGAATATCATCTGCCTTGATGCCAAACCGGTTGCAAGCTTCACTGCTACCCCTGCTTTGATAATGCTAAGTACACAGTGGGTTCAGTTTTACAATACATCCTCCTTTTCGGCAACAAACTTTCAATGGGATTTTGGTGATAATGAATTTTCCATAGATGAAAACCCACAACATGAATATGTAAACAATTCAGCAGGTTATCTAGCGAATTTAATTGCGAGTACCAATCAAGGATGTGCTGACACAGCGTCCCTTTTTATAGTCTGTAAAGAAGAACCTATCATATTTATCCCGAACACTTTTACCCCAGATGGAGACCATTTCAACCAGTCTTTCACCCCCGTAATTTCAACTTCAATTGACCCATACAACTATACACTTTGGATCTACAACCGATGGGGAGAGGTTGTTTTTGAATCGCATCAACCTGATATAGGATGGGACGGAACCTATGGAACTGAGGGGCTTGACGCTAAAGAAGATACCTATATTTGGAAAATAGTTTATAAGCTTCCAGATACAGACCTGCGAAAAACAATCTCTGGACATGTCAACCTGATTCGATAAACGTATTCTGCAGAACCCATTTAAATCAAAAATATTTTGTTAATTAGGCACAAGTCTCTAAACCTTAATTTATTATGTTTTCAAAATCAATCACCATACTACTTGTCTTTTGGCAAGTCTCAATTTTAACATTTGCACAACTTAGCAGCTCAAACCTACCTATCATTAGTATCACGACTGAGGATGAAATCCCCGATGCCGACAAAACGGATGGGACCATGGGAATCATTTACGACACAAATGGCGGTATAAACTCTATAAATGACCCCTTTAACCACTACAATGGAAATATAGGAATCGAAACCAGAGGCAATTCAACACAGGGTTTTGATAAAAAAACATATTCGTTGGAACTTCGAGATGCTGCAAATGAAGACCTCTCCGTCAATTTATTTGGGATGGGAGCAGAAGAAGACTGGATATTACATGCTATGGTGATCGACAAATCACAGGTAAGAATTCCCATGAGCTTTTATCTGGCACAAAGAATGGGACAATATGCATCTGAGTGGAAATATGTTGAGCTTATGATTAATGGAGACTATAGAGGAATCTATATTCTTGTAGAAAAGATAAAACGAGACGATGACCGTGTTGATATCGCAAAATTAGACGCGGATGACCTTGCTGGAGACTCCTTGACAGGTGGCTATATTTTAAGGATGGATTGGCTTGACAATCCACAAGGATTTGAATCTGATTACAATTCGCAGGGAGGAAACCCCATGTTCTATCAATGGCACTATCCTAAAGCGGAAAACATAAAGCCCCAGCAGGCCAATTACATCAAAGACTGGATGTCAACATTTGAAGAAGCCTTATATTCAGATGACTACGAGAATGACCAAGGCGTTAGATATACCGACTATATAGATGTGAATTCTTTTACAGACTTCTTATTAATCAATGAATTCAGCAAAAACTCAGATGGTTACAAGCTCAGCTCATACGTTCACAAAGACAAAGACAGTAAAGGAGGCAAGCTTGTTGCAGGTCCTATATGGGATTTTGACCAGACCTATGGCGTATCACTTGTCTGCTCAAACAACAATCCTAACGGATGGACCTATCTTCAAAATCAGGACTGCTGGGATTTAGAATCCATGCCTATGTGGTGGCAGAATATGATGGAAGATCCTTTGTTTCAAAACCGTCTGAAATGTCGCTGGACAGATTTTCGTCAGTCCTTTATGCATACAGATAGTGTTATCAATTGGATTTTGGAAGATACAACCTACCTCTCTGACGCACTACAAAGAAACTTTGAAAAATGGGACGATTTTATCGGTGAATCTATTTGGATAGAACCCGACCCAATCCCACAATCTTATGAAGAGGAAATCAGTACCATGATCACATGGATCACCAATCGATTGAATTGGATGGATGCCAATATGCCCGGAGACTGCGCTCAGGATAATCTGAACACAAACGCTCTTAGCGCTGTTGCACATAGTAAAATACACCCAAACCCGACTAAAGACTTCATACATGTTGAATGCCCTAAAAACAGTAGTATTTTGATTCTTGACCTTCACGGAAAAACGCTAATAAACACTTTTTCAGAGAACGAATACGCTGAGCTTAGTTTAAGTCATTTGAGCCCAGGGGCTTATTTCGTGACGATAGAAAATACCCAAGGTCGTTTTACACAAAAAATAATACTTCAGTAAAAAGATTGTCAGATGCTTTTTCGAATACTGAAATAAAGTTTTACGAAGCCTATTATTTCAGAGACATTTAGCTTATTTTCGTAGCAATTAATTAAAAAAATCTCATGAAAAATCTTATTTCTATACTTACAATTATCTTATTTACAAATATAGTATCTGCTCAAATGTCTATTGATGTTCAAGCTAAAGGTGCTGCAAACTCCACCTGGCTTTTAAACAAAAACATATCAGACAAGGGTGCTTCCCAAGATTATGCGGCTGCCTGGGGTTCAAGCTATGGGGTTGCAGCTAATGCTTATTTCGGGATGACTGGAGTTGGTATTGAGTTTCTATATAGCACGCATAATGCTGCCTACACTGGGGCTTATTCAATAAACGATATTTCGACGGGAAGCTACACTTCCAATGTTAAATTACAAACCATACAGATTCCATTAATGCTTAAGTTTCAAAGTGAAAAAGGAGCTTACATTGAGCTAGGACCTCAGTTAACAAATATTTCAAGTGCACAATTTGAAAGAAATGGGGAGCTCATAGGGGTTCCGTTTAATGATGAGAAAGAGGTAACAGATCTATATACGGGTTCTTATTTTTCTGGAGTACTTGGTTTTGGCTCTAAAATTGCTTTTGGTGACTTGCCTTTAGGAATGCTTGTTGGTTTGAGACTTCAATACAGTTTTGGCGACCTTATGGGCGTTGATGGCGAAGGATATGCTCTAGGAAGTGAAGAAGAACCAGGATTTTGGCACCCTACTCATGAGCCTACTCAGGCAGTTTCAGGTGGTATCGTAATTGGCTTAACGTATACGATTAACTAAAGCTACTTCTTAACGTATTGGGTAAGAATCACAATTTTTTGCCCATTTACTTTTCCTTCTATGTGTTCGGGATTGTCATGGACTAAAGTGATGTTTCTTACAGCTGTTCCTCTTTTAGCGGTGAAACCTGCACCCTTTACTTTTAAATCTTTGATAAGAACAACAGAATCACCAACAGACAGAACGACTCCATTAGAATCTTTGTGTTGAATGGCTTCTGAAGCACTTTGGCCGTGTTCTGCCCATAGCTTCGTTTCTTCATCTAAGTAGAGCATCTCAAGTAAATCAATAGGCCACCCTTCATCCTTTAGAGCGCTCAACACCCTCCAAGCAACAACTTGGACAGCTGCAGTTTCACTCCACATGCTATCACTAAGACACCTCCAATGATTAGGATTTAGATCGACTGCACCTTCAAGCTGTTCTTTACAAGCTTTACAAGCGGCAACGACCTCCTCTAACTGATTTCCATATTTTGGAGATACAGGAAAAATATCGAGTTCCTCTGCTGTCGAACATAGTTCACATTGATTCCCACTCCTTTTTAATATCTCCTGCAAAAGGCTCATAACTTTTTTTAGGCTAAGTTAAAGTTTTGGTGCAATCAAATACAACGTAAATAGTTTACGGTCTAAAGTTTTTTATTTGTAATCTAAAATACTACCATGAAACTACTTACAGAAGATGAAAGGTTTAGAGAATACCTGATGGGGTTTGACGAATACCGAGTGTGCGAAGAAGCAAAAGATTATATCCCAACCGAGGTAAAACGAAAGTCCCTGATTGACTCGGCGGCATTCTTGAGTTATTTTATTATTGATAATTTCAATAAAGAAGCCGTAGATATCGATGCCCCTGATGAGCTGCAGCAGCAGCAAGTGATTTCCTATATAGAATCTTTACCACGCAAAACATTACATTCACTGTACCATGATTACATGGAATCGTACGGCGTTATTGAAGACTTGATGATTCTAAATGAACAGAATAGGTTACATCTAATTTATCATTTGACACCACACTCATTTGACTATCTAGAGCTACTTAATAGGGAAGTTCTCAATTAATCTTCTTGGAAATGACCAAACCATACGGTTGCATAGCCTTGGTGCATCCCCACCCCTATTGCCAACCAATCTTGGTCCCAGATATCTAAATTAACAATCACATCGTTATGACTCTTACTTGATTTCCATGTCTTTAGGGCATTAACAGCACTCATGGGACTACTTCCGACACAAGAGATCTCATAGCCAGGATGATCGTAAGAGCTTAGCTCCTTAGGTTTATCCCACATACAGCTCGCTTTGGCATGATCTGAGGTATAACAGCATGAAGTCCACTCTCCTTTATTGGACCAGCTATGCGCATTACAATCGCCTTGATCAGGTCGGTTTACTGCCAAATCTCTACTATGAAGCTGCGCTACTTTTGTCAATGACTTTGAAAAGGGAATCACAGCAAGCCCCTTATCGCTTCGATATTCAATAATCAAATCGTAGAGTATTTGTTCCTCAGAGCTTAACTCTTGGCTAAAGGACGAAAAATAACAAACACAAGATAAAAAGAGGAGAATTCTTGATATGGATTGCATGAAAAATATCTATTTTGCTTTATCCTTCATGATTTGACGTCTTAAGGCCTGAACAGCCACGTCGGCTGCTTCCTCAAAACTTTTGCATTGCTTTTTGGCAAACATATCTTTACCTGGGACATGCAGTTTTATTTCAGCAATTTTATTTTCTTTATCACGGTCATTGTCTATTCTCAAAAAAACTTCGGCGGAAACAATATTGTCATTGACTTGCTCTAACTTATTTAACTTTTCTTGAATGAAATTCAATAATTTTTGATCTGCTTTAAAATGAACAGCGTGCATTTGAGTATCCATAGGTTAATTGGTTTTACGCCCACGCGGATGGGCTTGTGAATAAATTGAATTTAACTTTGCAAACGAATTATGGGTGTAAATTTGAGTCGCTGAAAGATTTGCGTGTCCTAAAATGTCTTTCAGAGTCTCTAGTCCAGTGCCACGGTTAAGCATATGCGTTGCAAAGGTATGCCGCAATACATGTGGACTCTTTTTATCCAAGGTCGTTACCTTTCCAAGATAGAGATTTATTTTACGATAAGCAAATGCCGGATAGAGTTTATTCCCGCTCTTTAAAAGGAGTAATTCAGGGGTTTGAGACGAGATTTCTGAACGAAGTTCAAGGTACTCTTGTATTTGCTTGTGAAGCACAATAGAGATAGGAATGATTCTCTCTTTGTTCCTTTTTCCCAATACTTTTAACTGTCCTTGTTGGATATCTTTTAACTTTAGATTGATGAGCTCGCTCAAACGAATGCCGGTTTGATAGAAGATTTCAAACATTAAGGCATCTCTCCTACCTTCGAAGTCATCTGTGAATAAACCCTTGAGGTTTTCTATTTTTAATTCTGACTCTTTAACGAATTGAGGTAATTTTTTTTCGCTTTTAGGCCCATTTACTTTGGCCATTGGAGATTTCAAAACGATTTGTTCTTTAAGCATCCATTTGTATAGACTCCTCAAGGATGCAAGCTTGCGATTTACAGATCGATTTTTCAAGCCCTTTTCAATGAGATGAACGATCCATGAACGAACATATGCGGAGCTGAGGTCTGAAAATTCTTGAAGTGAGTTGAGCTCTGAATATTCAAGAAAATCATTCAAATCCCGCTCATACGCTTTAACGGTGTGTGCCGAATAGCGCTTTTCAAACTGAAGATATGCAATGAATTTTTCGAACATAAAAAAAGGAGTCCTAAGACTCCTTTCATTAACGTATTTTTTGTTAGAAGGTTACACTTCTAATGACTGCATTCTTTGTTTGTAAGACGCTTTGATTATTTGCTGTCTTTTTGTGATCGATGGCTTCTCGAACTGCTTGCGGCCACGTAATTGCAGCATCACTTTAGTTTTCTCGAATTTCTTCTTGTACTTTTTTAAAGCTCTTTCGATGTTCTCTCCTTCTTTGATCGGTATAATTAACATATTCTATTGATATTTATTATTGATATCGGTGGGCAAAGATAAGTTATTTTCTATATCCTACAAGAATTTATTTTAAAATTTCACGAGAAATTACAATTTTTTGAATTTCAGAGGTTCCTTCTCCAATTGTCATCAATTTTGCATCACGTAAAAACTTCTCAGCAGGATATTCTTTGGTATAGCCATAACCACCCATAATTTGAACCGCTTCATTACCACATTTCACGGATACCTCTGATGCAAAATACTTTGCATAGGCACCAGATTTCGTGACAGGTCGCTTTAAATCTTTCAGATATGCTGCCTGATAAGTAAGTAATTCTGCAGCATCGACTTCTGTTGCCATATCTGCTATTTTAAAAGCAATCGCTTGAAAGTGTGCGATAGGTTTTCCAAATTGCTCTCGCTCCTTAGCATACTTAATAGATGATTCATAGGCGCCACGTGCAATACCGCAGCTTAACGATGCAATAGAAACACGTCCACCATCAAGAATTTGCATGGCTTGTTTAAATCCACCTCCTACATCACCGATCACATTCGCTTCAGGGATTCTAACATTGTCAAAAATAAGCTCTGCAGTTTCACTCGCTCGAACTCCTAATTTTTCTTTAATTTGAACAGCAGAAAAACCTGGTGTTCCTTTTTCAACAATAAATGCTGTAATTCCATTACTATCTAAAAGCTCTCCTGTACGGATTAAAACCACCGCTACATCACCAGATAAACCATGCGTGATCCAGTTTTTCGTTCCGTTCAATACCCAATGGTCACCCTCTTTGACAGCTGTTGCTTCCATTCTCATGGCGTCAGAGCCCGTATTCGCCTCTGTAAGCCCCCATGCGCCAATGTACTCGCCACTGGCAAGCTTGGGTAAATATTTTTTCTTTTGTGCTTCGCTACCATGGTAATAAATATGTCCTGTACACAAGGAATTGTGCGCAGCAACACTCAGGCCAATACCTCCACATACTTTTCCAAGCTCCATTAGGGCTGTTGCGTATTCTGCATATCCAAAACCAGATCCACCGTATTCTTCGGGAATAAAAATCCCCAAAAGACCAAGCTCTCCTAATTTCTTCATTGTTTCAACAGGAAATATCTCATGGTCATCCCAGTTCTTCATTTGAGGTCGAATTTCTTTTTCTGCGAAATCACGAACCATTTGCGAAATCATGAGTTGGTTCTCGTTTAATTCAAAATTCATATTACTTGATTGGTTTATTTTTAATTAATAGGAAACTAAATTCATAATATTCGAAGAATGCTTTTCGAGCTTTTTGTCTCCATTTAAAAAGCTTAAATTGACTAAGAAATTAAATCCAGCAATTGCACCGCCACACTTCTTAATCAGCTCCGAAGCAGCATCCGCAGATCCGCCTGTCGCCAATAAATCATCGTGAATAAGTACTTTTTGACCTTCTATAACCGCGTCTTCATGCATCTCTATTTCTGCACTTCCATATTCTAAATGATAGGCGTGACTTACTTTCTTGTAGGGTAATTTCCCTTTTTTTCTAATTAAAATAAATGGAACGCCCAAAGCCATAGCCAAGGGATAACCAAATAAAAAACCTCGACTCTCAATCCCTGCGACCGCATCAATATGCTGATCCTTGTACAAGTGAGCCAAATGAGCCACTATTTCTTTTGACAATTCAGGGTTCAACATGATCGTTGAGATGTCTTTAAAAAGAATACCTGGTTTAGGAAAATCAGGTACATCTCTAATGACTTTTTTAAGCTTGTCTTCAATAGGCATGTGCAAATTTAAGGAAGGTTGATAGGAATAAGAACTTTATCAGCTTCTTTTTTATCGAAAAACAAAAAAAACGTTCTGAAGTACTCAAATAAATATTGAAATTACGGTCTAAAACTGAGCTGAATCTTTTAAAGTAATCTATTTCGAATCAAGTGATTCGCTACTTCAGACTCAAATAGGGACGTAAACGCTCATAAGTCTTTCTGTCGATTAATTTCGATTTCAAGATGTCATCTATTGAAGTAAAACCTCCCCGCTGCAACCTCATTTTCACAATCGAATTAGATTGAGCATAGCTCAAATAGGGATGCGCATATAGCCCTTCAAATGAAATGATATTCAGGGGTATTTTACGAATGTTTTGATCATCAATCACCAGTTGCGAAATCAATTGCTCATAGGTCTCAATCTTCATTTTCCAAACTTCAAGGAGCTGCTCCTTTATATAATAACCCCCGAGTTTTCGTCGGTACTTTAAAATCTGAGAGGCATAAAATGGACCAATCCCTTTAAGGGAAATCAACGCAAGAGAATCAATTGAATTCAGCTCTAAAATTCTTTGGACGACCACTGGATCTATGCCTGTACTTAATTCTTGGTCCGCCGTATTGATTACCGCTGGGTAGATTGTAGAATCCTTAATCAGCGCATACAGTTCTTTTGGAAGGACATATATCTTTTCTAAAGCTTCATTAGAATTAATTCCATTCTTTAGAAACTTCAAGATGACCCTCACTTGTTTTTCCGAAAGGCCGAGAGCAATCCATTCCTGAAGTGAATATAGATTAGGGTCAAAACGCTGCGGAGGTATCGTGTAGGTCTTCTTTTTCTTTTTAGAAAGCCCTTTCTTGAAATGATCCGTATTTGTTTTTTGTATGGAGGCCTCTTTCAGTTCCTGGATCTCTTCTATTGTAAGGATAACCTCAGGAGGCGTTTCAAAAACAGCTAATATTTTCGGTATGAAGATGATAAAAACACCCAACAAAAAAAACAGCACGAGACCACGTCTGCTTTTTTTAGAAATATAAAAATGACTTTTAATAGGTTGCTGTTTTAATTATGCTCCTTTAGAATTCTTTATTGCACTCAGATAACGACTGAGCTCTTTCTTAACAACAGGAAAAAGGAAAAAGAGTCCAATCATATTAGGGAAAACCATAGCAAAGATCATCGCATCAGAGAAGCCCCATATGGAGTCCATACTTGCTGCGGCACCAACAACAACAAAACTCAGAAAGAGAAGCTTATACACCATATCTGCAGTCTTTCCCCTACCAAATAAGAACTTCCAGGATTGCAAACCATAATAAGACCAAGAAATCATAGTTGAAACCGCAAATAGCACAACAGCGATTGTTAAAAAGACATTAGAATAAGGAATATACTGACCAAAAGCCTTAGAGGTAATTCCAGCACCTTCGTAAGCTACCCCGTCAATCATAACTGCACCTTCACCACCATATTCAAATGCTCCACCAAAATTATAAATAATGATTACCAATGCGGTCATCGTACAAATCACAACAGTATCAATAAATGGCTCAAGAAGCGCAACAAGTCCTTCAGATGCCGAGTATTTAGTTTTCACTGCAGAGTGCGCAATGGAAGCAGAACCAGCTCCAGCTTCGTTTGAAAAAGCTGCTCTTCTAAACCCTACTAACAAAACACCAATCACACCACCCACACCAATCGCTTGAGGATTAAATGCCTCTCTAAAGATCAATGCAAAGGCATTGTCTATC
>CAJJCU010000072.1 GCA_905182775.1 uncultured Flavobacteriales bacterium | reverse complement strand
TAATCGTTATGCTATTTCAACCCTATTTACTTGAAAGGCTAAAGCTTCATAGAAATTAATTTTAACCAAAAATAAATTAAAAACACAGAATAGCAATACAGAAACTATTTAACCGTCAGCCATATGCAAAAACTAGAGTCTCAAGCGATTTCGTACCTTAAGCATTAAATGCTATCATCATATTAGATACAGAGAACATAAAAGACACCCCGCTGGCCATATAGATTAAAACAGCACCTTTTGTTTTTGTTTTTACGGCCCTCGCAATAGGGATGGCCATAGGCTGGTCCGACTTTAGCTACATGAATTGGACCAAGGTCTCGATAGGGTTTATTGCTATTGTCATTCTGCTAAGAATAAGCACTCCAAAGAATAAAAGTATTCACTTTTTATATTTCATTTTTCTATTCATCCAACGTGGTTTTTTTAGCATAAGAATCAACAACGACGACATTCTAGAGATATACACAACAGATAGACATCAAATTCAATGCGAAATCATTGAGCTACAGAAAGGGGAAAAGAAATGGAACAAAGGAATCGCTCAAATGCAATATCTCTATGACCGAGAAGGTTTAGAAACCAAATGCGATGACCAGCTCTTATTTTACACGGATCAATTGTCTTCAAACCAATTAAGTATTGGAGATATCATCCTATTAGAAAGTGAAATACAGCAGATAAAAAACAAAGGTAACCCTGGTGAATTTGATGCGGAAAACTACTGGAAGTCAAAAAACACCTATTTCATGTCTTTTTTTGTGAATTCAGACTTCATTAAAATACACGATGCCTCAGTACTCTTCAAAAACCGCTTAACACAAGCAATAACAAGTACACTAAAGCAGCATGTTCAAAAAAATCATTTCGGGATCGTTAAAGCACTCTTTCTAGGAGACAAATCGTCCTTAGATCAAGAAGTCCGCAACTCATTTAGTACAGCAGGCGCAATGCATCTCCTTGCTATTTCAGGATTACATATTGGTTTATTCGTCGCACTCATCTTCTCTTTTTTAAAACTTTTTTCAAAGTTCATAAGCCGGAATATGGCCCTATTAATCTCTTTAGTTTTTATTTGGTTTTACGCCTACATTATTGACTTCCCTCCTAGCGTACTTCGTTCAGTATTAATGTTTACAGTTCTTAGTGTCGGGTATTTTATCAATGGTATAAAAAACCAGATAAACATACTCTTTTTCTCAGGGACATTGTTAATCCTAATGAATCCACTATACCTTATGGATATTGGATTTCAATTGTCCTATGCAGCGATGACAGGAATTATTCTACTTTACCCCTATCTCAGTCAGCTATACCGTCCTAAAAAAAAGGTTTTTCAAACCACCTGGAATGCAACCGCATTGTGTTTGTCAGCTCAGCTTTTCACCTTCCCAATTTGCCTTTATTATTTTCATCAATTCCCAAACTACTTTTTACTAACTAACCTCGGTATTGTACTTTTAGCAGGTATAACGGTTGGAATCGGAGCACTTCTAATTATCACCTTGAAAGCTCCCCTAGCTCCCCTTGTAATTGCCCCAATATTGTCATTTACACTGTTCTTACTTATAGGTTTCATAGAATGGATTGAGCAGTTACCTGGTGCGGTAGCCAAAGGTTTTCTTCTCAAGCCTATAGAAATGATTTTTCTAATTATAGGATCCTTCCTTATCTATTGGGCCTTGGTCCATAAAAAGAGCCCACTGGCTGGCGGTATCGCAGGCGTAATAGTTATGATACTCATAGCGACATTTCATTACCGACAGCTCCATAAAAACCACATCGTACTATTCAACTCGAATAAGTTTAGCTGTGCGATTCACGTTGGGAATAAGACCTACTTTATTCATGACAATCTTGAAGAAAAAAAATACAAGGGAATGCTACAAGACTATGACCGTTGCTACCCAGGAGAGCTAAAGATTATTTCTTTAAAAAATCAAAACCTAATCATCGAAAACAGTCTTACGTCCATTCAATTCCTGAAAAACGAAAAGGATTTCAGCTTGGAAATAAACAACAAACTTTATAAGATCTGCTATTCTCAAATCAAACCAACTTCTTCTTCAATAGCAACTATAGGACTCCCATGGGTAAAGGGAGCAGATATAAGATTGAATCATGCTTATTTTTTTCATTTTTAAAGGCTGTTATTGACTAAGTTTTATCTTTACAAAAAAATGACCGCATGAATACGATTTGCCCCAAAGAATGCAAGCACAAGATGGAAGCCGATGACTCTGTGCATGTGATCGACATTCGAGAAGACTTTGAATATGATTTTTGCAATATCGGCTGCAAGAATACCCCCATGCAGACCCTCTTAGATACATCAGACGATCTAGACAGCTCCAATACATATATTCTTATGTGTCAAACAGGAAAACGTGCTCACGCATTGGCTAACCTACTCAAATGCGAGAAAGGCCTCCAAAACATCATCGTGATGGAAGGGGGAATAGAGAATTGGAAAGAAAAAAACGACCCCAGCTTAATTTTAGAATAAATGGATATCATCAAACATCTCATTGACTTCATCCTTCATTTGGATGCGCACCTTTTTGCACTCATCATGGATTATGGCAATTGGATCTACTTGATCTTGTTCCTGATCGTATTTGTCGAAACAGGCTTGGTTGTCATGCCACTACTCCCAGGGGATTCATTATTATTTGCAGCAGGTACCTTTTGTGCCGGAGTAGTTCACGATGGGCAAACAGCAGAACTCAGCCTATGGGTTGTACTACCCCTCTTATGTGCCGCAGCATTTATTGGTGATAACCTCAACTACTATATTGGAAAAAACATTGGCCTAAAGGTGATGCAATGGAAGATTCGAGGGAGACAAATTGTAAAACAGGCCTACATAGACAAAACACAAGCATTTTATGACAAGCATGGACCCAAAACGATTATACTCGCCAGATACGTTCCAATTGTAAGAACCTTTGCCCCGTTTGTTGCCGGAGTAGGTGAAATGAAGTATCTTAAATTTATTAAATACAGCGTTTTAGGTGGTATAACTTGGGTTTTTGCTTTAACATTAATGGGATACTTCTTTGGCAACCTTCCTATCGTTCAGCGTAATTTTGAAACCGTTATTTTTGGAATTATTGGACTCTCCCTACTCCCAATGTTGATTGAATTTATTCGTGCGAAATTGAAGCGTAATTCTAAATAAATTATTAATTAAATTATGCATGCATAATATAATTTTTACTACCTTTAAAAAATTAAACGCGAAACTTAAAAGTTAAAAAGATGGGTAATACAGCATATATCGTAGCAGGATTCCGTTCAGCAGTTGGAAAAGCAAAAAAAGGCGGTTTCCGTTTTTATAGACCCGACGATATCGGAGCTTCAGTTATTAGGCATCTTGTCAAAAGTATTCCAAACCTAGACAAAGACCGGATAGATGATGTGATCGTAGGTAATGCCACTCCTGAGGCTGAACAAGGTCTTAATATGGGAAGAATGCTTTCTCTTATGGGATTGGACACAGACAAGGTCCCGGGAATGACCGTGAACCGTTACTGCGCGTCTGGTTTAGAGACCATTGCCATTGCTCAAGCAAAAATAGAAAGTGGAATGGCGGACTGTATCATTGCAGGAGGTGCTGAATCCATGTCAGTCATGGCTATGGGAGGTTGGAGAATCGTTCCAAATGCAAAAGTAGGAAAGGAAAACCCAAATTGGTACTGGGGAATGGGCTTGACCGCAGAAGCTGTTGCCAAGCAATTTAATATTAGTAGAGAAGACCAAGACGCATTTGCTCTAAATTCTCATATCAAAGCAATTAATGCAATCAAAGAAGGAAGATTTCAAGATCAAATAGTCCCTATTGATGTTGAGCATATTTTTCTAGATGAAAATGAAAAAAGACAAGTAAACACCTATACCGTTCAAACAGATGAAGGGCCCCGAGCAAGCACAATAGAGAAGCTTAACTCTCTAAGACCTGTATTTGCCCAAGGAGGATCCGTAACCGCCGGTAATTCATCTCAAACATCTGATGGCGCCGCCTTTGTAATGGTGATGTCAGAGAAAATGATCAAAGAATTAAATATTGAGCCAATTGCCAGGCTTATCTCATACGCAACCGTTGGTGTGGAGCCAAGAATTATGGGTATAGGTCCCGTAGACGCTATTCCTAAAGCATTGAAGCAGGCAGGTTTAACTATGAATGATCTTGGCCTGGTGGAG
>CAJJCU010000071.1 GCA_905182775.1 uncultured Flavobacteriales bacterium | reverse complement strand
TATCGTTGGTTTGCATACTCTTTATATGCTGACCTGCGATACCTACTACAACGTTTTTTAGATTTAAATCTCCATCAGGACAATTACGTGCAGTATCCTCAATAGCGGCCTTTATCGATTTAATCGTATTGTCAATATTAAAAACGACGCCTTTCTTGACTCCTAAAGATTCACTTTTCCCTTGAGATATAATTTCGATTTTTCCATGCTCGTTTTTCACCCCAACAAAACATGCGATTTTTGTTGTGCCAATATCCAATCCGACTACAACGGATTTATTTACCGGATCACTTGACTTTTCTGCAAACGACTTGTCCTTCATATTTCAAAATTATTTCAGTGTACTTATTCCAACCCTCAAACGGCAACGCCTCTTTGTAAAATACTTTGAGTCTGTGAAACTTATCTGCGACCTCTTTTACTGTACTTGCTTTACCAAAAATTATTTTATGCTTACCCACCACTGGAATCAAAATAAAATCCTGGTATTTATCTAAATAAACTTGGCCTATTAATGACAGCAGTAAGGGGTCTTTACAAACATAATTTGAAATGCGATAGATATCATCCAAAAGCCTAATACTTTTCAAGGAGTCGTTGTTGATAATCGAACTGAGGTTTTCCTCGTCAAACTTGTCAGGTATAGATCCCGAAAAAATAAGGGTTCGCGCCGTATGGATTGAAGACCGTTGCATTTTGTTCCCATCGGAATCTAAATAATAAGATTTTTCATTGTCTGGGAACACTCTTGCTATTGGCCTAATTAGCTCCAAATCAATTGTCCATAAACCTTTCAAGCTTTTAAATACCTCAACATTTCGGACCTCTGGCATTGTATCAAAAATGGCTTCCACCCTGAAAACATCTAAGTCAGAAACCTTTTTTCTATCACCGAAAAGCTGATGCGTTTTCAAGCGATTCAATACCTCGTTTTCATTTAAAAAGGAATCTTGACCTTGGACATGAATATGGACCGTAGGAGACTCTAATAAACTTTCACCCTCTTTTTGCTTTACAATAATAAGAATCACAATGACGCCACTCACAAAAAACAACCACAAAATAAATTTCATCCATTTCTTCATGATAGCGTCTCTATATTTTGACTCAAAATAAACTTTAAGGGCTCAACCATGCGATCTATGTCGCCTGCTCCAATGGTCACAATCACACCATCTTTTTTTTGTTTAAGATATTCAAGCGCTTCAGAAGATTTTAAAATCTTCTTATTTGGGATCCTAACCTTGGAAAGCAACCAATCACTTGAGATACCAATAATTTCTTTTTCACGTGCCGCATAAATGGGAAGCAATACAAGCTCATCAAATCGCGAGAGTTGATCGGCAAAGGCAGCACCAAAATCTCTAGTACGTGTAAATAAGTGAGGCTGAAACACAGCCGTTATTTGTTGTCTCGGAAACATCATGGTTAAAGAATCTATTAAATACCTTAGTTCTTCCGGATGGTGTGCATAATCATCAATGTAAATCAAAGAATCTGACTTGATCTGAACATCAAAACGTCGACGCACCCCTTTAAAAGAAGCCAATCCCGTTCTGATATCAGAAAGAGGCAAGCCCAATTGATCCATCAAGGCAATACACCCCAATGCATTTAAAACATTATGTAGGCCAGGAATTCCTAATGAAAACTTAATCGCTTTTTCAGATTTCGTGTCTACCAAAAAATGCATCATTCCATCATTATATACTACATGGTGCGCACAATAATCAGCGTGCTCAGACTCTATTCCATATGTAATTGTAGGACAAAGGGATTGTAAAGAAAGGCTTTCATGAAGAACGCAAAAACCATTAGGATCGATCTTCATCGCATATTGCCGAAATCCATCCTTAAAACTAGAAGCATCTCCATAAACATCTAAGTGATCTGGATCCATTGCAGTAACAATACTTGCAAAAGGGGAAAGATACAAGAAGGACCTGTCAAATTCATCTGCCTCAACAACAGCCCATTCAGATGCAACGTTCAATAAAAGATTAGAATTAAAATTAGATGAAATTCCCCCTAAAAAAGCATTACACTTCCAAGTGCTTTGATCTAAAATATGAGCAAGCATGGCGCTTGTAGTGGTTTTACCATGCGTCCCCGCAACGCAAAGGCCTTTCATAAACCTAGTGATCAGTCCTAAAACCTCACTTCTCTTATAAATCGTATAGCCCTTTTCTTTTAAATAGGTTAATTCCAGATGCCCTTCAGGAACAGCAGGTGTATAAACAACAAGGGTATTTACAGGTGAAGCTACTTCTTGTTTTACTTTTTTACCTAGATCTTCGAAATGAATGTCACAGCCTTCACCTATGAGCGCTTCGGTTATAGCTGACTTGGTCTTGTCATAACCAGATACTATTTTTCCATTTGCTTTAAAATATCTCGCCAAAGCAGACATACCAATCCCTCCTATTCCTATGAAGTAAAAGTGCGTATAATCTGTGACTCGATTTCCCATATTTATTTTAATAATGTTTCACATGCATTCACAATATCCTTGGTAGCGTTTGGTTTTGCCAGCTTGTCAATATTCTCACATAAATCTTTTTGCCTTTCCGCATCCGCCATCAATCTATAAACCTCATCAATGAGTTTTTCTCGCGAATCTACGTCTGCTATCAAAACTGCAGCATTATTACCAACTAAAGCCATGGCGTTTTTAGTTTGATGGTCTTCTGAAACATTAGGAGAAGGAACCAAGACAACAGGCTTTCCAACCAAGCATAATTCTGATACGGACAAGGCACCTGCTCTAGAGACAACAATATCAGCTGCACTGTAAGCCGCATCCATTCTAGAAATAAACGGCATTAACTTGATCTGTTTAGGTAAACTTTGGAAGTCGTCCCTGATCTGGTCATAATACCCTTTTCCACATTGCCAAAGAAACTGAATATCTCCCTGAGCTATTTTTTCAATGTCTTTTAAAATAGACTCATTTAATGTTTTCGCCCCTAAGCTTCCCCCGATCACAAGCACTGTTTTTTGATCTACTGACAAATCAAAGCTCAAAAGAGCCTCTTCTTTTGTGATTTCTATCTCACCCAATTCTGCACGAACAGGATTACCAGTTAACCTAATTTTATCCTTAGAAAAAAATTGCGCTAAATTTTCATAAGCTGTACAAATTAATCTTGCCTTTTTTGAGAGTATGATATTCGTTTTTCCAGGGAAGGAATTCTGCTCCTGAATGACTGTAGGGATGCCGAGTATTTGAGCCATCTTCAGCGTTGGGCCACTTGCATAACCACCAACACCTATAACCAACTCTGGCCGGAAGTCACGAATTACATTTCGGGCCTTCATCAGACTTGAAAGTATTTTAAATGGCAACAATAAGTTCGACAAACTCAATTGCCTTTTAAAACCAACAATAGGCAACCCCTCGATTTTATAACCGGCATTTGGGACACGTTCCATTTCCATCTTACCCACAGCACCGACAAATAAAATCGCAACATCGGCATTGCGCCTTTTAATCTCATCGGCTATTGCAATAGCAGGGAAAATATGCCCACCAGTCCCTCCGCCAGAAATGAGGACCCTCTTAAAAGTTTTATTTCTCACCATTGATATCAAAAGATGTAGCTGTCGCTGTTTTTTTATTATTCTTATTGGCAACCGATTGAACAATACCGATTGAAATACACGCCATAATTAATGCTGAACCTCCCATAGCCAAAAACGGCATATTCTGACCCGTCACAGGTAAAAGCCCGGTACAAACGAGCATATTGATTGAAGCTTGGAGCAATAAATGGATTCCTATCGCTAGGCACAAATAGGATTCAAAAAGCACATCACTTTTAATCGCTATTTTGATGATTCTAAGTAATAAAATCAAGTATAAAAAAATCAAAAGCAAACCCGAGATAAAACCAAACTCTTCTATAAAGCTGGCAAAGTAAAAATCTGCGTAAGCCTCAGGTATATAACCCTTGAGACGACCATCACCAACCCCTTGACCAGTAATAGAACCGTTATAAATGGCTAATTCAGCATTGTTTGCCTGTGCATTCTCAATCCCCGAAGTCTCGCCACTAAACTGACGAGAAACACGTGCTTTCCAGGTCTCATATCTGGGCAAGAGATCAAGCGAGGGAAATGCTTCATGAACCGTAATTGCTGCAGTTAGCAAAAGCAGTCCAGCACCGATAATACTTAACCACTTCTTCCAAGGAAACCTCCCTATAAACAATAAAATCATGGCAATGAAAAAGAGCATAAGACCCGTAGACAAGTTGTCAACTAAAATAATTCCACAAATAACAATTATTGGAATGAGAACCGGAAGAACTCCTTCCTTCCAATCGTTTAATTGTTTTTCCTTTTTCACAAGAAGCTTAGATAAATACATCATCAGGGCAAGCTTTGCAAAATCTGAGGATTGAAAAGTTAATCCAATAAACGGTACGCGAATCCAACGATCCGCACCATTCACATTAATACCAAAAAACATGGTGAATAAAAGAAGACCTATTGCTAAATAATAGGCAAACTTACTAATCTGATATATGTATTTTGAGTCTATCCTGTGTATGACATACATACTAATAAAGCCAATAAAAACATACAAGAAATGCTTGAACAAATAATAAAATGGGGTCCCACCTTCTATTTTAACCAATACAGGCACAAAACTGTATACGGTCACAAGTGAAAATGCCATGAGCAAAATAACGATCATCCAAATCACTGGATCACCTTTAAGATATTTTAAGTAATATCTCATGGAGTCGATTGAGAATTAATAACCTGTTTATCGAAGAACCTTATACTATAAGCACTATCGGAATCAGAGGCTGTAAACAAAAGAATACCCGGTTTAAAAGCACAAGCCCTCGCATGCGCAATAGCATCAGATAATAATGGAGTCACAATGATGTCACTTGAAGAATTACCAATATCATAATCACCATAAACGATGAACTGACTTATTTTCATTTTATCCGAACAACGGCTATCGAGAAAACCTTTGATTTCATTTTGATTACCGATCCATAATAAATCAAATGGGAAATTCATTATGGTTTTTTCCAAAACATCTAGATCAGGATTAAGACAAGAAAAAGTATCCATTCCAAAATATTTTCCATGCGGCTTTAGCAATGCAACAGCACCTGAACTTGGAGCTGTTTTAGCCCCTTTTTTAAGTCCTACGTCTTTATTTTGAAAATCTGATTTACTCATCTTACAGCATTCTGACTGCCTGCTTAAATTGATTCCCACGGTCCTCATAGCTATCAAATAAATCAAAACTAGCACAGGCTGGAGAGAGAAGAACAGATTCGTCTTTGTGTGCAAGACGGTACGCGTAAGCGACTGCCTCAACAGCATTCCTGGCCTCAACCAAAGTCTCCACCTTTGAAGCGAACGCCTCTTTAATCTTCTCGTTATTCTCACCAAGACAGATAATGGCTTTTACTTTCTCATCTACAAGGGCCAATAGCTCATTATAATCATTCCCTTTGTCGACACCACCAACAATCCAAACCGTTGGTTTTTCCATACTTTCAAGTGCAAACCACGTAGAATTAATATTTGTTGCTTTTGAATCATTAATGAACTCAATGCCATTAACCTTTGCTACAAACTCAAGTCTGTGTTCTACATTTACAAAATCCTCTAGACTTTGCCGCACGATATCCTTGCGAATTTCTACTATTCTAGCTGCAATCCCTGCTGCCAAAGAATTTTGGGTATTGTGCTTACCCTTTAAAGCCAAATCATGAATGGACATAGTTAGTTGTTCTTTTATATTGATTATTAATTCTTCCGATTTTAGATACCCACCGATAGGCTGTGGAGCTTTTATTGAAAAGCTAGCGACCTTCATAGGAAGTGTCATGCCAGCTACTTTTTGATTGATAACGGGGTCATCTGCATTATAGATGAACCAATCCTGCTTTTCCTGATTGTTGGTGATTCTCATCTTAGAATCAGCATAAAGGCTCATGTTATTCTCATAACGGTCGAGATGGTCAGGTGTGATATTTAATAAGATGGAAATATCCGCCTTGAAATCCTGTAAATCATCCAATTGAAATGAGCTCAACTCGATAATGAAATAATCCATTTTTGACGCAGCAACTTGACGCGCTAAACTCTTCCCTACATTTCCAGCAAAACCAACATTAAGACCTGCCTTTTTGAAAATATGGTAAAGCAACATCGTTGTAGTCGTTTTTCCATTACTCCCCGTGATACAGATCTTCTTAGCATCTGTGAATTTGGAAGCAAATTCAATTTCAGAAATAATGTTCAGTTCGAGCGCTTTCAGCTCTTGAATAATTGGAGCCGAGGAAGGAATGCCTGGAGATTTAACAACCCATATCGCATTGGAAAGGCGCTTCATATCGTGACTTGATTCTTCAAAATCGATGCCTTGATCTTCTAATTCTTTCCTGTACTGGTCCTTTAATAAACCTGCGTCAGAAACAAAAACACTTGCACCCATTTTTTTAGCAAGCAAAGCTGCGCCAACGCCGCTTTCGCCGCCACCAATAATTGCGATATTTTGGTTTTGCAATTCCATTAACGAACCTTAAGCGTTACGATGGTTATTACTGCGAGTAGAACTGCCAAGATCCAGAACCGTGCGACAATTTTAGCTTCATGAAGACCTGATTTTTGGTAATGATGGTGCAAGGGTGCCATTTTAAAGATTCGCCTACCCACCCCATATTTCCGCTTAGAATATTTGAAATAACCGACTTGAAGTATTACCGATAGATTTTCGATTAGAAACACCCCACACAATACGGGGATTAACAATTCTTTTCGAATTGAAATCGCAAATACCGCGATAATCCCTCCTATAGCCAAACTCCCTGTATCACCCATGAAAACCTGTGCCGGATAGGAATTAAACCATAAAAATCCGATACATGCACCGACAAACGCCGAGATAAAGACGACCAGTTCTTCGGCATGAGGAATGTACATGACATTCAAATAATCTGAAAAGCGCACATGAGAACTTACATAGGCCAAAATAGCAAGTGCGATACCTATAATCGCGGAAGTACCTGTCGCCAAGCCATCAAGACCATCGGTCATATTTGCTCCGTTAGAGACAGCAATGACAATAAAAATGACAATAGGGATAAAAACCAACCAACCGTAAGAAGAATCACCTCCCAAAAGCCATTTATAATTGAATTCATTATCCTTTACAAATGGAATCGTCGTGGTCATTTCATCCGTCTCAACCCATTTGTAAGAAGGATTACTGCTATTGGTATGCTGATGCGAAACTACTTTCTCATTCGCTTTTAGCTTGTAATCATTTGATACCCTTTTATGAACGATGACATCATTCGAGAAATACAATACGGACCCTACAATCAAGCCAACACCAATCTGACCGATTACCTTAAACTTCCCTTTGAGACCCTCTTTATTCTTTTTAAAGACCTTGATGTAGTCATCCACAAAACCGATGAGACCGAGCCAAACGGTTGCTAGCAGCATCGTTATGACATAAACATTTCCCAACCTGGCAAACAGAACGGTAGGTATGATGATGGCCCCAAGAATAATTAACCCGCCCATCGTTGGGGTTCCTGTCTTTTCGATCTGACCGGCCAAACCTAAATCCCTAACGGTCTCGCCTATTTGCTGCTTCTGAAGCCTATTAATAATGTGCTTCCCTAATACAATAGAGATGATCAAAGAAGTGATCAGGGCAAGAGCTGAGCGAAAAGAGATATAGCTAAAAAGACCAGATCCGGGGAAATTATACTTCTCTAATATGTCAAACAGATAATAAAGCATTATTTATTCATTTGGTTTGTAAAATCACTTGCAATTTGAAAGTCATCAAAATCATGTCTGACTCCCTTTATTTCTTGGTACTTTTCATGCCCCTTTCCTGCGATCAAAACAACATCGTTAGGCTTGGCTAATTTGATGGCTAATTTTATTGCCTCTTTGCGATCTACTAGGGTAAAAGCAGCGTCTTTCTGAGACTCACTGAGCCCGTTATGCATACCAACAAGAATAAGCTCCGGGTCTTCGTTACGGGGATTGTCCGAAGTAAGAATAAGCTCATCGCTCATCTCACTGGCTAGCAGGGCCATAATTGGACGTTTTTCAATATCGCGATCACCACCACAACCCACTACAGTGAGAACACGAGAGGTGGTTTTTTTAATGGCCAAAACTGTTTGTAGAACATTTTCTAAAGCGTCCGGCGTATGTGCATAATCGACAATAACCGTCGGGCCATTCAGAACCTTTAAATATTGAAAACGGCCTTCAACGGACTGAAGATTACTAAGCGCTCCTAAAGTTTCCATCTTATCCATCCCTAGGATTATAGACACAGCATAAACTGTCAGAAGATTATAGGCATTGAACCGACCGATGAGTCTAGAATAAAACTCCGTTCCATCAAGGTTCAAAAGCAATCCAGAGAGCTCGTTTTCGATAACCTTTGCCTTAAAATCAGCAGGTGAACGAAGCGCATAATGAAGCTTCTTTGCATTTGTATTTTGGAGCATTACCTTTCCATTCTTGTCATCTATATTCACAAGTGCAAATGCATCTTTAGAAAGATGGTCAAAGAATTGCTTCTTCGCAGTAATGTATGAAGCAAAGGTTTCATGGTAATCCAAATGATCATGTGATATATTGGTAAACACCCCACCTGTAAAACTCAATCCATAAATTCTATTTTGAACAATCGCATGCGAGCTCACCTCCATAAAACAATAAGCACAACCAGCAAGAATCATTTCCCGCAACAAAGCATTTAGAGCAATAGGATCAGGAGTTGTGTGGGTCGCTTTCACCTCAGTAGACCCTACCTTATTGACTACCGTAGACAATAAGCCTGAAGAATAACCAAGACTCGTAAACAAATCATGCATTAATGTCGCACAAGTTGTTTTTCCATTCGTTCCAGTAATCCCAATCAGCTTTATTTCCTTAGAGGGAGAATCGTAAAATGAATCAGCAAGCATAGCCAAAGCCTCAGAGGAATTAGACACCTTTACCAAACAAATATCAGATTTAGAGAAAGCTACAGGGCGGTCGACCATAAATACACGACAACCATTTTCGTAAGCAGACAATAGATAATCATGTCCATCCACAGACACCCCTTTTACTGCAACAAAGATTGAACTCGAAGTACAAAAACGTGAATCGAACTGAATCGAATCAATTCCATACGCAACTGACCCAGCAACAATGGAATGCGAAATTGAATTCAATAAACCTGCGAGCTCTTTCATTAATTCTTTAAAGTCAATTTGATTAATTTTCCTTTTTCTATATCCGCTCCCTGAGAAACCGATTGGTAAACAACACTTCCATACCCCCTGATTTCCACAATAAGCCCCATTGACTCGAGAAGATAGATAGCATCCTTTGCTGTCATACCATGGACATTAGGCACAACCTTTTCCTTTACATTCCTTGAGATCAAATGAATACTCTTATTGGGATTTACCGGAGCAATCCAAGCACTCCCACCAACCACATTATGCTTATACCCGAGCTCTGCTAAAACATCAGAAATATCAGATTTTGAACCTGCTTTTATTCGGGGAAAGGTTTCTGATTTAACTTTAGCCTCATTGACTGCCTGATGGTATTTTAGATTAGATGCAAAGACCTTGTTGGCAACAGCAGCGAAAACGGTTCCCGAAACCTTAGCTCCATAAATATTCTTCTTCGGCTTATAAATAACTACAATACAAGAATACAAAGGCTTGTCAGCAGGAAAGAACCCACAAAATGAAGCTTGGTATTCAGATTGAGACCGGTTTAAAAACTCTCCAGACGCATCTAGTAACTTGACCGTACCCGTTTTACCTGCAATCTTAAACATCACACTCTTTAAATCTTTTCCTGTACCATTCTCCATCACACCAACAAGACAGCTCTTAACCTGATTAATCGTTGATTGACTGCATATTTTCTCATCTAACACCACAGGGTCAAAGGAGCGCACTAACTGACCAGAATTTCGAATTTCTTTGACAAATTGAGGCTTCATCATCCTGCCGTTATTGGCAACTGAATTGTACAAATTCAAGGTCTGTAAAGGCGTCTGTTCAAGCTCATACCCTATAGCCATATAAGGGATGGAGATCCCGGACCATTGAGAAGAGCCCGGCCGCGAAACCTTGGGGTTTGGCTCACCTGAAATCGAAATACCTAGAGGCCTCGTAAGGCCAAACTTTTCAAGCTTGGCAATAAACTGATGGGGTTCATTTTTATAAACTTTATTAATTGTTGGCGCGATGACATTCGATGACTTTTCAAAGGCCTCTTTTAAGGTAATCTTGCCATAGCCACGTCCATAATTCGAATCATATAAGGGCTTCTTTGAGCCCTTAAAACGATACTCTCCACTCGCGTTAACTTCAGAATCCAAGGTCAAACGACCATCCTCGAGCACTGCCATTAACGAGGCAAGCTTGAAAGTAGATCCTGGCGCAGAAAGCCGACCAACCGCATAATTATAAGACTCTGAAAAAGTACTATCCTTGTTTCTCCGGAGGTTAGAAATCGCCCTTATATACCCTGTAGCAACTTCCATTACAACAACACAACCATGAGAAGCATCCATGGTGATAAGCTGCTTTTCGAGCTCTGAATGAACTACCTCTTGTATATCGGAATCAATTGTTGTGACGACATCGGAACCAGAAACAGACTCCTCAATAATTTGACCCGTTTTTCTCCATCCATTTGCGAACCTTTGTTCTATTTGCTCCCCGGCTTTTCCGGCTAAGTAGTCATGAAAAGCCCCTTCTATCCCTACAGAATAGATTTTACCATCTATGTTTTTATGATAACCTAAGGTCCGACCTGCATGCTTTCCCCTTGGCCTTTTACGGACAGTCGTCTCTTGATTTTGACCATCAATAATACCCCCCTTGTTTCTTCCTTTATTAAATAACGGAAGCTCTCGCAAAGCCTTTCGCTGCTCATTAGTGACTTGTTTTTGGATCAAAACAAAACGCTTTCCATTCGCTCTAGCGTTTCGCAATTGAGCAGAAATATCACGGGCTTCTTTCCTGTGGAACATGTCACTAATACCCGAAGCTAGAGAATCAATTTTAGCTTCAAAAAGAGTACTTGATGCTACGGTAGGGTCCATGTAAATATCATAGTAGGAAACAGTCGTAATCAAGGGGTTCAAATCCTTATCCAGAACATCGCCGTAACGCGGATCATCTGAAACAATTCGTTCTTGTATTTTACGTTCTCCAGGCAATGAACCGGCTGACCTCTTGTAAAACTGAATGGAAATTACCGTCCCTAAAACAACAAGCATTAACGCCACAAAACCAAAATAAATAAGGTATGCCCTAATAGTCAAGAAATTCTTGCTCTTGTCTTTCATTTCGACGAAGGTTTTAGGCGTATTACTTTTGTAGCATTCAGAGACTCTTTCAGTTCTCTTTCTTCTAGTCTTTCTATTAAGTTCTGGCGACGTGTCTCGGATTCAAATATTGTTTTTACCTCAAGGAAATCAGCTGCATTCTGATCAATCTCAACCTGCGTTGAACGAATTTCATCCTTAATCTGTTTAACATAATACCCCTTAGCAACAAATAGAATAAGCAGGAACAGTCCAAAGAAAATGAAGGGTAAATTGTTTAGTACAAATGACTTTGTTAAGAATTCCCCATTAAGAATTTGAGCAAAAGCATTTGACTTCTTCTTCGCCTTCCCCGTTTCTTGAAACGGATTACTCAAATTGTTTTCTTGTTTAGACATTTCGCTCTCCTATTCTTAATTTCGCGCTTCGAGAACGCGTATTCACCTCTTGCTCTTGCTCATTTGGTATGATTGGTTTTCTTGTGATTTCCTTAAATGGCTTGATCGGGTTTCCGTAAAAATCTTTTTCAAGTTCGCCTTCCAGATTCCCTTTCTTTAGAAAATTCTTCACCAATCTATCTTCTAGAGAATGGTATGACATGACAACAAGTCTACCCCCTGGGCGAATAAGATCTGTGCATTGCAACAAAAGATCCTCAAGGACTTTAATCTCCTGATTAACCTCAATACGAATGGCTTGAAAAACCTGAGCGTAATACCTATTCTCTTTAAATTTTGGGGCAAATCCAGATAAAAAAGAAATCAATTCCTGGGTCGTACGAAGTGAATTTCCTTCTCGAAACTTGACGATTTCATAAGCAAGTTTCCTGGCATTCTTGACCTCTCCAAAATTCCAAAAGGCCCTACTCAAATCAGCCTCATCACTTTCATTTAGAAAATCAACTGCCTTCATGGTAGCAGACGTATTCATTCGCATGTCAAGCTCCGCGTCGTTTCGAATTGAAAAACCACGAACCCCCTCATCAAACTGATGAGAAGAGACACCAAGATCCGCAAGAATACCATCGACCTGCTGAACCCCTTTAAGCCGAAGCTGATTGGTTAGAAATGAAAAATTAGATTGTATGAAATGAAAATTTGGAGCTTCCCAGATATTTCGCCGCGCATCCTCATCTTGATCGATCGCATACAAATTACCTTTGCTCGAAAGCTTCTCAAAAATAGAACGCGAATGCCCACCACCGCCGAAAGTAACATCTACATAGATGCCATCTGGATTGATCTCCAGACCCTCGATACAGGCGTCGCGCAATACTGGTATGTGATATGTATTATTCTTTTGGTTCATCCAAGTCTCCCATTACATCATTTGCTAAATCGGCAAAGTCCGTTATGTTCTCTTCAATCATGCTGAAGTACTTGGATTTATCCCAAATCTCTATTCTATCATTATAAGCAATAAGCATCACTTCCTGACCTAGACCTATACGGTCGGTGTGCGCGGTAGGTATCAATACTCGACCCGCATTGTCAAGAGCAACTTGCTTAGCTCCTTGATGGAACAAACGATAAAACATTCGATTTTTCGGCTTAAACAAATTCATTTTAGACAAGCGCTCACTCATTCGCTCCCAATCCATAATTGGGTAGAGCGTAAGACAGTCCTCAAAGCCTTTGTTTAACATAAAATCACGCTGGGCAGTCGGAGACAACTGCTTTCTAAGACCAGCAGGGAAAAGAAACCTTCCCTTGCCATCTAATTTAACCTCAAATTCTCCTACTAATCCAGCCATAACGAAACTTATGAGTAAAAATAATGGAATTTTACCACTTTTTACCACCGATATTCAAATTGTTGATAACTTATAACGTTCGTTTGAATATTTTGTTTCAAAATTACACCTATAATCTATATTGAACAACAATAATAACCTAAAATTCATTTGTGGTAAAAAGTGGATAACTATTTTATCTCAAGGAAGTTTTTGAAAGGATGATTATTTACTTTTAGATCGTGAAAATCAAGATGAAATACTGGCTCCTACTGCTCGCCCTCGCCCTTATATGGGGCAGCTCCTTTATTCTTATGAAAAAAGCAATGTATACCCCAGACGGCATCCAAACCTTTACCTCAAATCAAGTCGCGGCAATGCGCATACTCATAGCGAGCATAGTCCTTCTCCCTTTTGGACTTAGAGCCTTAGTCAAAGTTGACTTCAGAAAGGATCTCTTGTCCTTCAGTATTGTTGCGGTCTGTGGAAACCTGCTACCCGCATTTCTATTTACTTATGCTGAAACAGGCATCTCTTCAGGACTCACAGGAATGCTTAATAGCACCACCCCTATTTTCACAATACTCATTGCAATTGTGATCTTTAAAGACAGAATGACACCAAGGCAATTTACTGGAGCATTAATCGGGTCAGTTGGGGTTATTTTACTTTTGTATTTCGGGAAGAAGAATTCAATGCACGGAGATTGGTCCCACATCATAAGTGTTGTAATCGCAACACTTTGCTACTCAATCAGCCTCAGTGTCATTCGATACAAATTAAGCCATTACAAATCTTTAGACATCGCATCAATTGCTTTCATTATTCTACTCTTACCATCCATGTATTTCTTCATATCAGAAGACACGATTGCATCCTTTAAAAATACTTTAGAAATAAGACATAGCCTCATCGCTTTATCAATACTCTCAATCGTAGGAACGGCTTTCGCTCTCTTTATTTTTAATACAATCATCAAAAATACTTCTGCCCTATTTGCAAGCTCTGTCACCTACTTCATACCCATCATAGCCGTTCTTTTCGGATTGCTCTTCGGGGAACAAATCAACCTAGCTCAAATCGTAGGAATGCTCATCGCCCTGATCGGGGTTTTCATCGCAAATTACAGCAGTAATAAAAAGTCTTGATTATTTAGTAATTAATATTTTGATGCATTAGAAGAAAATAGTATCTTTGTCGTCCAATTTTGGATAACTTATAATGTAATCATTGTTATGTACGCAATAGTAGAGATAGCAGGGCAGCAGTTTAAAGTGCAAAAAGACCAGAAGGTTTACGTTCATCGTTTGGAAGCAGAAGAAGGCTCAAAAATTGAGTTTGATCAAGTTTTGCTTTTAGATGACAACGGTAAAATCAATCTAGGCGCCCCAGCTATAGAAGGTGCAAAAGTCACCGCAACGGTAGTCAACCACCTAAAAGGAGATAAAGTAATTGTCTTCAAGAAAAAACGTAGAAAAGGCTACAGGAAGAAGAATGGGCACAGACAGTCATTCACTGAATTGTCTATTACTGGAATCAAAGTTAAAAAACAGCCGGCGAAAGCTAAGGAGGCATAAAATAAAACAACATGGCACATAAGAAAGGAGTCGGTAGTTCTAAAAACGGACGTGAATCGCAGAGTAAAAGATTAGGTGTTAAGATTTTTGGTGGACAAGCTGCTATTGCAGGAAACATTATCGTTCGTCAAAGAGGCACACAGCATCACCCTGGTAACAATGTTGGTATTGGAAAAGACCATACTTTGTATGCTTTAGAGGATGGACTCGTAGAATTCAAGAAAAAAAGAAATAACAGATCATTTGTCTCTATCGTTCCTTTGGACGTAGAAACTGAAGCTTAAAAACTTTAAAATGAATTGAAAGGTCGGCTTATGTCGGCCTTTTTTGGTTTCTAGAAACTATATTTGCCCTATGACATTGAATCGAAAGCAGCGCTTTTTAGCATCTATTATAAGTGGAACTGCTTTATTTTTAGCATTTCCACATACAGGGAGCTTGACACCTTTGATTTTTTTAGGGTTCATCCCGCTACTTGTTATTGAAGAACACATACATAAATCAGGTCTGCCCTCTCGGAACCTACTCATTCATTCCTTTGTCGCTTTTCTCATATTCAACATAGGGACCTCATGGTGGATCTGGAACGCCGATCCGGGAGGGGCTATTTTTGCATTTTTATTTAATACAGTGGTTATGACGGCGGTTTTTCAAGCTTTTCATTTCACAAGAAAGCATATTGGAAGCAAACAGGGCTACCTCTCTTTTCCATTCTATTGGATTGGATTTGAATACCTACACAATCACTGGGAATTCGCTCACCCATGGCTCACCTTAGGGAATACATTTTCTATTAGAACTAGCTGGATACAGTGGTATGAATACACTGGCGTATCCGGAGGTACACTTTGGGTCTTAACAATGAATCTCTTATGCTTCCTGCTGTTGATGAATTGGAAGCAAAAAAAAGCAATCAAAGGCACATCCATCGTTCTTGCCATATTCTTGATCACCCCCTTAATTGTATCATTCATTTGTAGCGCGACATATGGGTCAATGATTAATAAAAACAAGGAATACATACATGCAGTTATCGTGCAGCCCAATATAGATCCTTACAATGAAAAGTTCGAGGAGTCCACGTTTTTTAATCAAAACCAAAAAATATTAAAACTTGCAGGAACTAAAGTTGAGAAAAATACAGATTTAATTTTGGCTCCTGAAACCGCCATTAGTGGCACCTTTTTAGAATCAAGACTCAAGTCTCTATTCATCTACCCTATGTACAGGGACAGCCTTAAGAAATGGAATACAAACCTATTAATCGGAGCATCGACCATGGTTTTTTTCAATAAAAAAAACTCCAATGCATCACGGACATTGGAGAATGGAAACATTATAGAATATTACAACACAAGTCTATTGATGGGCTCAAATCAGGAGCCAAGTTTTATTCATAAATCAAAATTAGTGCCGGGAGTTGAACAGATACCTTACGCCCATTACATTCCATTTCTAGAAACTTTGGCAATAGAAAATGGAGGAATCGTCGGGTCTCTGGGGATAGAAGATTCTGTTAAAATCATGCAAATCGCTAAAGGTAAAATAGCTCCCATCGTTTGTTACGAATCCGTTTTTAGCGAATTCGTAGCTGCTCAAACGAATATAGGAGCGCAATTGTTGTGCGTGATTACAAATGACGGATGGTGGGGAGATACACCGGGATATAAGCAACATTTCAGTTTCGCTAGACTGCGAGCAATTGAAAATAGAAGGTGGCTGATCCGTTCTGCAAACACGGGTAAAAGTGGGGTAATCGATCCAACAGGAAAAGTCATAGAAGAAACCAAATGGTGGGAAGAAAAAGCTTTGGCTACCACAGTTGAATTACTCAATACGAAAACGATCTACGCAACATTGGGAGACTACCTCGGACGAAGCTCAGCATTTCTAAGTGTTTTCATTTTCATCTTTGCGATATCAAAAAAAATCAAACCGAATCATCGAAAAAACGATAAGAGATCAACGAAGTAAAACCATAAAATACAGCACAAATAAACTAAATTTCAACGCGATACTTAACATCCTTAAAAGCCAACCCTCTCCAATATCAGGAAAGATTAAACACCCAAAGGCTATCTATTTTAATTTATTCTTCACATATTTAAGACATGTCTAATGAAGAAATAAAGGAGCATCAATTATACATCTCTAGTTTTCGAGTTCTATGGCAGCTTTGGAAAAAAAACCGCAGGCTTATAACATCAAAGAAGATGTTTCTAAAGATTCTCTTTTTCACAGCGATCAGCGCCCCATTTCGATGGTTCCAAATCATACGATTCAGAAGAGAAATCAAAGCCGTCAACTTAGATAAATCACCACCTGTATTTGTAATAGGTCATTGGCGAAGCGGCACAACACACCTTCATTACTTAATGGCAAAAGACCCTAGGTTTTCCTGCCTTGAGGCTTTTCAAGCATTCTTTTTTCGAGTTGCTCTCGTTTCAAAGAGAACAATGAAACCGTTACTTAATAGATTGATGCCTAAGACAAGACCGCAAGACAATGTCTCAATTAATGCAGCAGCGCCAACTGAGGAAGAGCACCCGCTAACAAACCTCACCCATCGCAGCAGTATGCACTCATTTTTCTTTCCTAGAAATCAAAGTTACTTTACGAAATACCACCTATTCAAAACATCCGAAAAGTCTATTTTGAAATGGAAAAAAAGCTACAAAGCGATGCTTAAGGAAATTTCATTTTACAACGGTCAAGACAAAACTTTATTACTTAAAAACCCACACAATACGGGCCGTATTAAAATATTATTAGAGCTTTTTCCAGATGCTAAATTTGTTTTTATTCATCGCAACCCATACGAAGTCTATCAGTCTACAAAACACCTATACAAAAGCACCATACGCTCTCAATTTCTGCAAGAGATCAATGATTCCGAAATAACAGAATGTGTTTTAGACTGCTATGAATTGGTAATGAAGCAGTATTTAGATTTAAAAGACAGCATCCCAGAATCACAACTTGTCGAGATAGCCTACAGTGACCTGTCAAAGGATCCCATATCGTGCCTAAAAAACATATACGACACACTAAAAATCAGTGGATTTGATAAGGTTCAACCTATCTTCGACTCCTATCTTGAAAAACAGAAGGATTATCAGAAAAACAAATTCAAAGCGCTACCCGATGGAATAAGATCAGAAGTCAAAAAGAGATGGGGGTTTGCATTTGAAGCTTGGAAATATCCTTACTGACATTGTAATAAAATGATAATTTAAGTCAAACTTTTTGATACCTTTGTTCTGTTATAAAGACATACACTCATGAGTATCTACTTAGATTTTGAAGAACCTATAAGGACTATTGAAGAGCAAATAGAAAAGACCAAAGAAATTGGAGATACTTCGGATCTCGATATGACTGACAAAATTCAAGAGCTCGAGCAAAAGCTTAAGAAGAAAACCAAGGAAATTTTCACAAGCTTGACTCCCTGGCAACGTGTACAGTTGTCTAGGCATCCTGAAAGACCTTATACATTAGCCTATATCAACGCCATAACTGAAGGGAAATTCATTGAACTTCACGGTGACAGAAATGTAAAAGATGACAAAGCGATGGTCGGTGGTTTTGGTCTTGTAGACGGGAAGTCTGTCATGTTTATAGGACAGCAAAAAGGTGTAAACACCAAAATGAGACAGTACAGGAATTTTGGAATGCCCAATCCTGAAGGATATAGAAAAGCTTTGAGATTGATGAAGCTGGCTGAAAAATTCAACAAACCAATTGTGACCTTCATTGATACACCAGGAGCTTTTCCAGGTCTTGAAGCAGAAGAAAGAGGTCAAGGTGAAGCTATTGCCAGAAATATTTATGAAATGATGCGACTAAAGGTTCCTGTCATTTGTATAATCATTGGAGAAGGAGCATCAGGAGGCGCACTAGGAATTGGTGTAGGAGATAAAGTTGTGATGCTTGAAAACACATGGTATTCTGTGATATCACCTGAATCATGTTCATCGATATTATGGCGTTCTTGGGAGTTCAAAGAACAGGCTGCAACAGCATTAAAACTCACTTCGAAAGACATGTCATCGAATAATTTAGTAGATGATGTGATTAAGGAACCTCTTGATGGCGCACACCGATCAGAGCACCTTATTTTCGAAAGAGTCAAAAAATACATTAAAAAAGCTGTTCAGCAGCTTGAGGCAATTTCACCTGAAGAACGCATTGACCAGAGGATCGATAAATTCAACAAAATGGGTGTTTGGAAATAACAAATCTTAATTCTTCTCGATGAACGACTTGGCTGCAACTCCTATAGAATATCTTAAAGGCGTTGGACCTCAAAAAGCCGTTTTGCTTCAAAAGGAGCTCGGTATAAAAACCTACGGAGATTTACTCTATCATTTTCCATACCGCTATATTGATAGGTCTTCATTTACAAACATCAATGAAATCCATCTAACTGAAAATCATGTTCAGCTGAGAGGTAAGATTGATCAAATCAAAGAAACAGGAAAAGGAAGAAGCAAAAAGCTATCAGCACGATTTGGGGATGGGACAGGATATATCGATTTGGTCTGGTTTCAAGGAGGGAAATGGATCAAAGACAGCCTAAAGGTAAACGAAGTCTATCAAATATTTGGCAAGCCAAAACACTATGCTCAAAAATGGACGCTTCCTCATCCAGAGATGACATTAGCCTCAGGTGAAAGAACAAGAACAGGTTTTTTCCCGCTCTACCCCAGTACAGAGAAATTAGGATCAAAAGGTCTGCATTCAAAAGGTATTGAAAAATTAATTGCACTCATTATACCCCAGATCAGCCCCTCATATCCAGAAACTTTATCGGAAGATATCCTTACAGAGCACAAACTCATTTCAAAGAAAAATGCGCTCGCTAAAATTCACCAACCGGCAAATGAGGCTGACATTCAAGCGGCTAGAGTTCGATTGAAATTCGAAGAACTTTTCTATCTACAGCTCGAACTTCTGATAAGAAAGAAATTGGCTTCTAACAAACATAAAGGCTTTGTTTTTGACAAAATAGGCCCTGTATTTAATACCTTTTTTTCAGAGAAATTACCTTTCGAATTAACGGGTGCACAGAAAAAAGTCATCAAAGAGATTCGAAAAGATTTCTTAAGTGGACAGCACATGAACAGATTGCTTCAAGGTGATGTTGGTAGCGGAAAAACATTGGTTGCACTCATGTCTATGCTTATTGCTATTGGCAACAATTATCAAACGGCCATTATGGCTCCCACCGAGATCTTAGCGAATCAACATTTTGTTACGTTTCAAGAATTCACCAAAGGACTTCCCATTCGCATCGCGCTTCTAACAGGCTCAACAAAAAAAGCAAAGCGAACCGAAATACACAAAGGATTATTAGATGGTGAACTTCATTTATTAGTAGGTACGCATGCGCTTCTTGAAGACACCGTACAATTTAAAAACATTGGTCTTGTTGTCATTGACGAACAACATCGATTTGGCGTAGCACAGCGCTCTAAAATGTGGAGGAAGAACCACGAGCCGCCACATATCTTAATTATGACAGCCACACCTATTCCTAGAACATTAGCAATGACCTTCTATGGCGATTTAGAAGTTTCTGTGATCGATGAGCTTCCTCCAGGCCGTAAAGAGATACAAACATTTCATAGATATGAAAAGAACCGTTTACAGGTCTTTAATTTCATTCGTGACCAGATTCAAAAAGGCAGACAGGTATACATGGTGTTTCCACTCATCAAAGAATCAGAGAAACTAGACTTCCACAACCTAATGGATGGATTCGAAGCTGTTTCTAGGTCTTTTCCCTTACCGGAATACAAAGTTAGTATCGTGCACGGGCAGATGAAAAGTGATGAAAAAGAATTTGAAATGCAACGTTTCATTAAAGGTGAAACCCAAATTATGGTCGCTACTACAGTTATAGAAGTAGGTGTGAATGTTCCAAATGCCACAGCTATGATTATTGAGAGCGCCGAAAGATTCGGACTGTCTCAGCTTCACCAGCTTCGTGGCAGAGTCGGACGTGGAGCAGAACAATCCTATTGCATTCTGATGACTAAAGTAGAACTCTCTAAAGAATCTAAGAAACGTATGAACACAATGGTTCGATCGAATGATGGCTTTGATATTGCAGAGGTCGATCTAGAACTACGTGGGCCTGGAGACTTGATGGGTACACAACAAAGCGGTGAGCTTAACCTAAAAATATCGGACCTACGTAAAGATGGTGCCATTGTCAGCTTAGCCCGAGAGGCTGCAAGAAAGATAGTCAATGAAGACCCTAAATTTGAAAGCAAAGCACATCAAAGAATTCTAAAAACAATACAGAAAATTCTAACCAGCAAACCTGACTGGGGGAAAATAGCCTAAATTAAGGGTACAAAAAAAGGGAGACTTTCGCCTCCCTTTATTAAAAATTTATTTTCTGTTTACTCAGCAGCTGCTTCTTTTTCCTTTTCTAAGGATTCTAAAGCTTGAGCTGAACCAACTAGCATTTTCTGGAATTTACGAACACCTGTTCCAGCTGGAATAAGATGCCCTACAATTACATTTTCTTTAAGACCAAGAAGATGATCTTCCTTACCTGCAATTGCTGCTTCATTCAATACTTTTGTAGTTTCCTGGAAGGAAGCTGCAGAAATAAAGGATTGGGTTTGAAGCGATGCTCTCGTAATCCCTTGAAGTAACGGCTTAGATGTTGCTGCCTTTGCTTCTCTCGCTTCAACGATTTGTTTATCCTCTCGCTTAAGCTTCGCATTTTCATCACGCAGTCCTCTAACAGAAACCAATTGACCTTTTTTCAATTCGACAGAATCTCCAATTTCTTGAACAAACATCATTCCGAATAAAGCATCATTTTCTTCCATGATGTCTGCCTTATGAACTGATTGACCTTCTAGGAACTTCGTGTCTCCAGAATCAATAATTTCAGCTTTAAGCATCATTTGTCTAACAATTACCTCAAAGTGCTTGTCATTAATTTTCACACCCTGCAGACGGTAAACTTCTTGAATCTCATTTACAATGTATTCTTGAACCTTTGTCGGACCTTCAATATTCAATATATCCCTTGGTGTTGTCGCTCCATCTGACAATGGCTGACCAGCACGAACGTAGTCATTCTTCTGAACGAGTATGTGCTTAGAAAGCGGCACAAGGTATTTATGAACGGTACCAACTTTTGGTGTAATGATAATCTCTCTGTTACCTCTTTTTATATTTCCATAATCAGCAGTACCATCAATTGCAGAAACGACTGCAGGATTCGATGGGTTTCTTGCCTCAAACAATTCAGTTACACGAGGTAGACCACCGGTGATATCACCAGTTTTACCAGCCAATCGAGGTATCTTAACCAATACATGACCAGCCTCAAGCTTGTCGCCTTCTTTTACAGAAATGTGAGAATTTACTGGAATAGAATATTCTCTTAAAATCTCTTTCGATTTAGAATCTACAATGTGAATTGCTGGAGAAGTTCCTCTATTCTTTGATTCCGTAATCACCATTTCGGTAAATCCAGTTTGCTCATCAACTTCCTCACGGTAAGTTATACCTTCAATAATGTTTTCAAATACAACCGTACCTTTTACTTCCGAAATGATTACGGCATTGTATGGATCCCACTTACAAATAACATCGCCTTTTTTAAGTTTTGTTTTGCTACTTACTAACAACTCAGAACCGTAAGGGATATTTGTATTCATAATGACAATACCTGTCTTCTCATCAGTGATTTTAAGTTCGGCAGATCTCCCAACGACAATGACTCTTTTCTTTCCGTCATCACCTTTCTTCTCAATCGTTCTAAGCTCGTCTATCTCCAATAAACCATTTCCTTTTGCTTTGATGTCTGAGATATCCGCAATGTTCGATGCTGTACCCCCAACGTGGAACGTACGAAGCGTAAGCTGTGTACCTGGTTCACCAATTGACTGTGCAGCAACAACACCAACGGCGTCACCTAACTGCGCCAATCTATGGTTAGAAAGGTTTCTTCCATAACACTTGGAACAAACTCCTCTACGCATTTCACAAGTAAGAACAGATCTGATTTCAACTTCATCAATATCGGAATCTTCAATCAGCTTTGCTTTGTCTTCAGAGATAACTTCTCCTGCAGAAACGATTAAATCATCTGAGTCTGACATATAAATATCATGAACAGACGTTCTTCCTAAAATTCTATCATAAAGCGGTTCTACAACTTCATCATTTTTCTTAAGTGCAGTAGCTACAATTCCTCTAAGCGTTCCACAATCTTCTAAATTAATAACTACATCCTGTGCTACATCAACAAGTCTTCTTGTCAAATAACCTGCATCGGCTGTTTTCAAGGCCGTATCGGCAAGACCTTTACGTGCACCGTGAGTCGAAATAAAGTATTCAAGGATCGATAGCCCTTCTTTAAAGTTAGATAAAATCGGGTTTTCAATAATTTCTTGAACTGACGCACCAGATTTTTGTGGTTTGGCCATCAATCCACGCATACCTGATAACTGTCGAATTTGTTCTTTAGAACCCCTTGCACCAGAATCAAACATCATATAAATCGAGTTGAAACCTTGACGGTCAGTTTTAAGCTGATCCATTAAAGTATGTGTCAATCTTGAATTCGTATGCGTCCAAACGTCAATAATCTGATTGTATCGCTCATTGTTAGTGATCAGACCCATGTTGTAATTCATCATGACCTCTTTCACCTGAGTTTCAGCTTTATCGACAAGAGATACTTTCTCTTTTGGAATAATAATGTCATCTAAATTAAAGGAAAGTCCACCTTTAAATGCCATTGTATAACCAAGCTCCTTGATCTCATCTAGAAACTCTGCAGTTCGAGATGTACCAGAAATTTTCAATACATGACCAATAATATCTCTTAAAGCCTTTTTAGTAAGAACTTCATTAATAAAACCTACCTCTCTAGGTACACGCTCGTTAAAGATAACACGACCACAAGTTGTTTCCAATAATTTCAATTCAGGCTCACCTAGATCATTCAAGTCAAAAGTTTTCACTTTTATTGATGCATGCAAATCGAGCTTACTCTCATTGTACGCAATAATAACTTCTGCAGGAGAATAAAATATTCCACCTTCTCCTTTAACGATATCGTCTTTTAACGATTTCTTGTTCTTAGTAATATAATAAAGCCCAAGAACCATATCCTGCGATGGTACAGCAATTGGAGCTCCGTTTGCAGGGTTCAAGATATTATGAGAAGCCAACATTAACATTTGAGCTTCCAATATAGCAGCATTACCTAGAGGCAAGTGAACCGCCATCTGATCACCATCAAAATCGGCGTTAAATGCCGTGGTAACCAATGGATGTAAACGGATCGCTTTTCCTTCAATTAGTTTTGGTTGGAATGCTTGAATACCAAGTCTGTGAAGTGTTGGAGCACGATTTAAAAGAACAGGATGCCCTTTCAATATGTTTTCCAAAATATCCCAAACAACTGGTTCTTTCTTATCAACAATTTTCTTTGCAGACTTTACAGTTTTCACAATACCTCTTTCTATCATTTTACGAATGATAAAAGGCTTGTAAAGCTCTGCAGCCATTCCCTTAGGCAAACCACATTCATGTAGTTTAAGGTTCGGCCCAACAACAATTACGGAACGTGCTGAATAATCGACACGTTTACCCAATAAGTTTTGACGGAAACGACCTTGCTTTCCTTTCAAGGAATCAGAAAGAGACTTAAGTGCTCTATTCGACTCTGTTTTAACTGCACTTGATTTTCGTGAGTTATCGAAAAGTGAATCAACAGATTCCTGAAGCATTCTTTTCTCATTTCGAAGAATAACTTCCGGCGCCTTAATTTCAATTAATCGCTTCAATCTATTGTTACGTATGATCACCCTTCTATATAAATCATTTAAATCAGAAGTTGCAAATCGACCACCATCTAAAGGAACTAAAGGTCGAAGCTCAGGTGGTATAACTGGAACAACTCTAACAATCATCCATTCCGGATTGTTATCGACTCTAGTCTGAGAGTCTTTCATCGCTTCCACAACCTGAAGACGCTTTAATGCCTCATTCTTTCTCTGAACAGATGTTTCATTCTCTGCCAAATCACGAAGATGGTAAGACATTTCCTCTAAATTCAAAGATTTCAGAAGGTCGTGAATTGCTTCAGCCCCCATCTTTGCGATGAATTTATTAGGATCCGTATCATCTAAATATTGATTTTCTTTCGGAAGTGCATCAAGTATATCTAGATACTCTTCTTCCGTCAAGAATTCCATTTTAGTTAATTCGACCTCAGGCAATTCATTCGCGGCACCACTTTGTATAACAACATAGCGCTCGTAATAAATAATTTGATCTAACTTCTTTGTTGGTAGTCCAAGTAAATATCCAATTTTATTAGGTAAAGATCTGAAATACCAAATATGAGCTACAGGAACAACTAAAGCAATATGCCCCATTCGTTCTCTACGGACTTTTTTCTCAGTGACCTCAACACCACAACGGTCACAAACGATTCCTTTATATCGGATTCTTTTGTATTTACCACAGTGACATTCGAAATCTTTAACAGGGCCAAAGATTCTTTCACAA
>CAJJCU010000070.1 GCA_905182775.1 uncultured Flavobacteriales bacterium | reverse complement strand
ATTCATGGTCTTTGTTATTTTTGTGATTCTTGTGAATTATAGCACTTATTATAAAATACGTGCTCAATTTCATGCCTAATGGTTAAAGAATTGTTAAAAGGATTTAAAAAAATAGCGTCAATTCCTCAAATGATATAAATTAACATAAAAATATAAAATGAAATCAAGCTTTTTATTTCTCTTCCTTATGGCCAGCTCTATAGCTTTTGGTCAAAAAATAAAATTTACGGTCAAGAATCAAAGTGATACTACCGTGCATCTTATTAAGTATTTCGGTACAAAAAAGTTTTATGCGGATACCGCTCAAATTGTTAATGGTCAAGTCGAATTCGATGGGAGTAAACAAGCCAATGGCATTCTAGGGCTTCTGATGCCGGGGCAAAAGTATTTTGAGTTCATTTATAACAATGAAAACATTACGATGGAAACAGAGGGGCCTGATTACTTGGGTAACTTAACGATTAAGACCTCCTCAGAAAACGATGTTTTTATTCCTTACATTAAGTTTATTGGATCACAAAAATCTAAAATCGGAAAGCTCTCTAAAGAAAGAGCCGCTTTAAATAAAGATGACGTTAAGTTTACCGTTCTCACTGATGAAATCAAAAAGATAAATGAAGCAGTGTTGAGTTATCAAGAGAATATACTTTCCGAACATTCAGAAAAACTTGTTTCTAAAATCGTTAAAATGTCTATGGAGGTTATCATACCTGAGGCTCCAGTGGATGAGAATGGTGTGGTGATCGATTCGAGTTTTCGATTTAGATTCTATAGAACGCACTATTGGGATAACGTCGACTTTAACTATGATGCTTTAGTAAATAATCCTATTTTCCATAATAAACTTGAATATTATTTTGGTAAAAACATGATGATTCAGCATTGGGATACTGTCACTAGTTATGCATTTGATTTCTGTGACCGTCTTGACCCTGAGTCAAAAATGTTTGAATACAGCGTCGGCTGGATCACCTCTTCCTTCGGCAAAAGTAAAATCATGGGTATGGATAAAGTGTATCTAGAGATGCTCAATCGCTATTATTGCACGGAGAACCTTAAGGGAGAATCACCTGCTTTTTGGGTAGGGAAAGATAAGTTTGATGACCTTTGTGACAATCTAAAAAACAAGCTAAGATTGACAGTAGGTTCTGTTCCTTATAACCTTATACTTAAAGATACGACAGATGAAAATTGGGTTGACTTTTATAGCTTAGATTCTGAGTATACTATATTGTATTTTTGGGACCCTGAATGCGGGCATTGTAAGAAAACCACGCCCAAGTTAGAGAAGTTATACCAGGAAAAATTCAAGGATCGTAATGTCGAGATTTTTTCTGTTGGTAAGGCGATAGGGGATGATTTTGCGAAATGGAAGAAATTCATAAGAGACAACAAGCTTACATTTATTAATGCCGCAGTAACGGACCAGCTTTATAATGCAGCAAAGGATGCGCCTGAGAAATTAGTCCCTCTTTATCCCGGAGAGCAAGGGAAGCCAACCACTTTAGAGTCTTTAAACTACCAAAACACTTATGATATTTTTAGTACGCCAAAGGTGTTTCTTTTAGATAAGGACAAAAAAATCATAGCGAAAAGTATATCGATTTCTCAACTCGAAGATATGATTGACCGTCTTCAAGGGAAAGAAGACCTTCCAAAACTTTTTCCTCCTGACCCTGAAGAGGATGCCCAAATGCAAAAGAAAGAGTAATTTTGGCGCATGACAGATGCCTTTAAAAAACTGCTTAATGCAGCAGAGAATGTTTTAATCACAACACATAAGTCACCTGATGGTGATGCTATTGGAAGCGCTGTAGGTTGCGCTAGGTTTTTAATAGCATATGGTAAAAAGGCGACGGTATTGTTACCGGATCCTCCCGCACCCAATTTGATGCCTTTTTTAGAAGGTGTTTCTTACGCTTTTTTCACTGATTTCGATAGTCCTATAGATCACTTTGATTTAATGTTTTGTCTTGATTATAATCACGCTTACCGGGTAGGTGAATCTATGGAGTCTTTGGTTTTGGAAATGAAAGGTTCTAAAATCATGATAGACCACCATCCACATCCAACTGAATTCTGTGACTTAACGATTTCGAGACCTGAAGTTTGTTCAACGGCACAGCTATTTTATGAAGTTCTTGAGGAATGCGATTTGACAAGTTACCTCACAAAGGAAGCCTCTGAGGCACTCTACCTAGGTATCATGACCGATACAGGGTCATTTCGTTTCCCGAGTGTTACCAGTAAAACGCATGACGTCTTACAAAAACTTTTATTAAATGGGGTGAAAGCATTTGAAATCCATGAGAAAGTCTTTGACCAAAACACGAAAGAACGTGTTTTATTGAGGGCTTATGCGATTTCTAATAAATTTCAGCAAATTGAAGGCACCCCAATAGCCTACATGTCTCTTTCTCAAGAAGAACTTACAAGGTTTTCATTTCAGAAAGGGGATACAGAGGGCTTGGTCAATGTTCCTTTATCAATTTCAGGGATTTCAATTTCCGTTTTCATGGTTGAAAATGAAGAAGGCAAGGTCAAAATGTCATTTAGATCAAAGGGAACTTATTTTGTAAATGAATTTGCACAAGAATATTTTAATGGAGGGGGGCATAAGTATGCCGCTGGCGGATTTAGCCATGACAGCCTTCAAAAAACAATGGACAAACTAATTTCTTTAAGTTCAAAATTACTATGAGATTTTTCTTTCTGTGGCTTCTTATTATAGGCATAGTTATAACTTCATGCAAGGATGACGTCCTTAAAGAGGTATCCAAGGAAAATTGGAACATGGATCAATCTGTAGATTTCAATAAAGAGCTTCATAAAAGAGAGGAGCTTGCTATCGAAATTTATTTGGCGCATCATAAAGATCTTAAAATGACCAAAACGGGGTCGGGTATTCGGTATCAATTTTCTAAAACCCAAAAGGGAAGTGGTTATTTGGCAAGTATAGGAGACTTGGTTGTGGTAGATTTAAAGATAGAACTCTTGGATGGTCGCATATGCTATAATTCTGATTCTATTCCTGATCGTTTTGTGTTGGGCATGAGTGACGAGGAATCGGGCTTACAAGAAGTCTTGCAGCTCATGAGGGTGGGTGATAAATCGAAAATTATTGTACCTAGCTATTTGGCTCATGGCCTTATGGGGGACTCCGAGATGATTCCACCGCAATCTATTCTCGTAATTGATGTAGAATTATTAAGTACAAACGAATGAAGTTATCTCCATGGTATATTGTTTTCATGTTGTTTATGATAGGATGCGCTTGCGATATTGTAGAACAGAAACCTAAAAAAATAATTAAGGCTACAGGAAATGCTGTTGTTGAAAAAGAACCGATGATTCGTGTAGATTCAATCGGCAATAACTTAGATACAGTAACTAAAGAGAACGAGACTTTTGACACTACAGTTGTAACAGTAAATGAACTTGTAAATGAATTTAGTTTTGTAGACCACTTCGAAACAAAAAGTGGCCTTATTATCGATTGGATAAAAAAAAATAGAGGTAGGTCACTGAATAAAGGAGAACTGCTTATGATCGAGTATCGCCTGAGCCTTCCAAATGGTAAGATTATCGATGGGAACAACAGAATGGAGTTGCCCTATCTGCCTTTTGTACTTGGTTTCAATATGCAAAACAAGGGTTGGGATGAGGCTTTGGCCCTCATGCGTGTTGGAGATATAGCTCAGGTAAAAATACCTGCAAATCTTGCCTATGGAGAAAAGGGACTTGGTGAATTAATCCCGCCTAATACTGAAAACTGGCTCTTTGTTAAAATTCATGGAATTGTATCCCCGACAAGTGATCTTGACGGTATTAAGATATGGGAGCTGAACTCAGGGAAGTCGTCTGGGCTAAAAGAGATGTCAAAGGTTAAATTTCACATGATTGTATCGTCAGAAAGTAGAGCGAATATACTGAACACGTATACCTCTAATTTCCCTGTCACCTATACGCCTGGTCAAAAAAACTACCCAATAGGGCTTCGTAAGGTATTAAATAATGCAAAAATTGGGCAACAAATATTTGTGGTTTTGAATTCTGAAATGGCTTCTATTGAATCAGGAGACTTAGGAGTTTCGAATTCAAAAGAATCGGTGTTTTACAATCTGAAAATCCTAGAAATAGAATAGTATTCGCTCATTATTTGTACTTTTGCAACTTGATAAATTACACATGAATATTCTACGTATTTTTTTGATTTCTTTGGTCTGTTTTAATGCAATTGGACAAAGGGCACTTGATACAGTAAATTCCAAGCTTGGCAAATTGGTTTTATATGCGGATCAATCATGGGATCTTATTCAAGAGGACTCCTTTGATGGTATTCTGAATAAGGACTTACACAATATCATGTCATCTACTAGTGTAGGCGGACCTTATACCTTAGGCTGGGATGCTAATGATTGTTATTCAAGGTCTAATGACCTGACCAAATTAAAGGATACCATTTGGCTCTGTCTTGATGAAGACTCTACCGGAGGGTTCACAATGCCAATTGACGGCCCTGTGACCTCACGGTATAAATATAGAAACGGTAAATTCCATAATGGAATTGATTTAGACTTGGTAACTGGAGACACTGTTGTTTCCGCCTTTGATGGCGTTGTGCGTTATGCTAAGAATAATTCTGGTGGTTACGGAAATCTTGTGATTGTTCGCCATTTTAATGGTCTTGAAACGTATTATGCACATTTGAGTAAGTTGCTTGTTTTTTCTGGACAAAGAATCTCTTCGGGTGAAGTATTGGGCTTAGGAGGAAACACGGGCCATTCATTTGGCTCTCACTTGCACTTTGAGGTTCGTTTCTATGATTCTGCAATGAATCCAGAAGAACTCATTGATTTTAAAAAGAAAGAATTAAAAAACACTAATTTACTTTTACATAAAACCATGTTTCGTCCTGGTGTATCTCCATCTGATCAGTGGCGAGAAAAACCTAATGGAAGCAAGGAGTATGTCGCTAAGAAATATTATCGTGTTCGCTCCGGCGATACGCTTTCTGCTATTGCAACACGCAATAGAACAAGCATAAGCTCGTTATGTCGTTTAAACGGTCTTAGAACAACATCTATTCTTCAAATAGGCCAAAACTTAAGGGTAAAATAAAATGGTAAAACTTCTTTTCTTATTGTGTGCTACTGTCGTTGTCTTAGGCTCGTGTTCAAATTATAATGAAACCATTAAGGGCGATGACTATGTAAAGAAGTTTGAGTTAGCCAATACGCTTTATGGTGACGGTGAGTTTTTAAAATCAGTTGTTCTTTACGAGCAAGTCTATCAGCATGCACCGAAATCAGGAGAGGGCGAACTCGCTTATTACAGACTTGGTTATAGTTATTATGAAAGTGAGGATTATTATATGGCAGGATATTACTTCTCTTCTTACATACAACGGTTTCCATACTCTGCAAAGAATGAAGAGCTTATGTTTTTGGTGGCAATGTGTAAAGTGAAAAACTCCCCGCAATTGTCCTTAGATCAGTCAGAGACAGAAGAGGCTATAAATGCGGTTCAAATCTTTGTAAACACTTATCCAGAGACGGCTTTAATGGACTCGTGTAATCAAATCATTGACCGGCTAAGGTTTAAATTAGAAACAAAAGAGTTTAATCAAGCATTATTGTATTCCAAGACAGAAAGGTTCCGGGCGGCAGTCGCTTCTGCAGAAATATTCTTGGAAAATTATCCATCCTCATCATATGCTGAAACTATTTCCTCTTCCCTTGTAAGAAATTCCTATTACTTAACCATCAATAGTATAGAAAGTAAAAAAACGGTAAGAATTGATGAAACTATTGAAAGAATGCGTAAATTTGAAGCCGATTTCCCTGGTTCAGATGAATTACAAAGTCTTAACCAATTGGTAAATAAATTGCTTAATTAAAGAAAAAAGAATGACCTATAAGAACGTAATTGCTGAGAAAACAACGGTAACTAGAGATACTATTCATCTTGAAAACAAGACGGGTAACATCTATGAATCAATCGTTGCAATGTCAAAACGGTCGAACCAAATTAGCTCTGAAATTAAAGAAGAATTAACTTCTAAGCTTCAAGAATTTGCAAGTAGCACCGACAATTTGGAAGAAATCTTTGAAAACAGAGAGCAAATTGAGATATCTAAACATTACGAAGGACTTCCAAAAGCAACAGCTATTGCTGCACAGGAGCTTCTTGATGACAAAATCTATGTAAGACATACTGAAGAGAAAGATAAATAAATGTACGGCAAACGCATTCTTCTCGGAATAACCGGAGGTATTGCAGCGTATAAAATTGCTTATCTCATACGCATATTAAAAAAACAAGAGGCAGAAGTCAAATGCATAATGACTCCTGCCTCTTCTGCTTTTATAAGCCCCTTGGTTGTCTCAACCTTGTCTAAAAACCAGGTAGGCATCGAGTTCTGGGATAAGAACACAGGTGTTTGGAATAACCATGTTGCTTATGCTGAATGGGCAGATGTATTCTTGATCGCTCCAGCTACCATGAATACGATTGGGAAAATGGCCAATGGTCTTTGTGAAAATCTATTGCTAGCCACGTATTTCTCCATGAAAGGAAGGACTATCGTTGCTCCGGCTATGGATTTAGATATGTATAAGCACCCGAGCTTTCTGCGTAATATAGAAACATTAACAAATGACGGTGTCACTGTTATTCCTGCAGAGGATGGCGAGCTGGCGAGTGGTTTGGAAGGTGAGGGACGGCTTGCAGAACCAGAAATGATTGCTTCTTTTTTAGCAGCTTTTATGTCTGCAGCACAACCTGTTTCTGAAAAAAGAATTTGCATTACGGCAGGCCCGACTCATGAGGCACTTGATCCGGTGCGTTATATTTCTAACCACTCCTCTGGAAAGATGGGTTTCTCTATCGCAAAAGCGGCGCTCTTGCGAGGCTATGAAGTTGTCTTGATTTGTGGCCCTACAGAAGAGACGCTTTTACACCCTTTGTTCACAAGGATTGATGTGGTCAGTGCGGATGAAATGCTAACTGCAGTTAAGCGTATATGGCAAACCTGCGACTTGGGTGTGTTTTCTGCTGCTGTTGCTGATTTTAGACCGGCAATTATAGCCGATGTGAAAATGAAGAAAAAGGAACAAACTACCTCAATTCAGCTTGAACAAAACCCCGATATTCTTAAATGGGCTTCATTTGAGAGGCAAAACAATCAAAAAGTAGTCGGATTTGCATTAGAAACAAATAATGAGAAAGAAAATGCGTTATTGAAGTTAGAGCAAAAGAACTTGGATTTCGTTGTTCTAAATTCTACACAAGACAAAGGCGCCACATTTGGTGGTGAACAAAATAAAGTCACTATCTTCGGTAAGGATGGGGAGCTTGTAGAGTTAGAGCTTCAGAACAAGTTTGATATAGCTGTCAAACTTATGGATATTATAGAAAACGTAAATGCTTAAAAGAATACTTTTTATAACGATTTTAGCTTGTTTCAGTCAAGTAAACGCTCAAGAACTAAATTGTCAGGTTTCTGTGATTACTGATGCGAAGCTTGAGATAACGACTACTGAAAAAGAAGCGTTGACCCAGCTTGAAGAGGTGCTTTTTGACTTCATGAATAGCACGAAGTGGACCAAAGAAAAATTTAACATTGAGGAGCGAATCAATTGCTCGGTGCAGCTTCAGATAAATAACATACCTTCTCCAGGTACCTTTAGCGGCTCCATTCAGGTCATGTTAAGCAGACCTTGCTTTAATTCTTCTTATAATTCCTTGGTTTTTAATTTTCTAGATAATGATTTCGCTTTTGCTTATTCAAGAAATTCCCCCCTGTACTATGCTAAAAACTCCTACAGAGACAACCTATCTTCTGTATTGTCATTTTATGCCTTGTATATTATTGGTCTTGACTATGATACATTTGGACCAAATGCAGGAACGCCTTATTTTTTAGAAGCGCAGCAAATCGTATCCAATGCACAAGCTTCAGGTGCTTCTGGCTGGAAGGCAAGTGAAACTGGAAAACGAAACAGGTATTGGCTTGTGGACAATGTTCTACAGCAATTATTCCAACCATTAAGAGACTGCACTTATGCTTACCATCGAAAAGGAGTAGACAAGCTATATGAAGACAAGAAGGCGGGGGTTAAAGAAATTTACAAGGCGCTTTTAAAGCTTAAGCCCGTTGTTCAGACCAGGCCTAATACGGTTAATATTATAAATTTCATTTATTGCAAGAGCGACGAAATAAAAATATTATTGTCAGATTCAGACACCAGACAAAAAACAGATTTCGTCAACCTCTTAAAACGATTAGATCCAGGGAATAGTTCTAAGTACCAAGCCATCTTAAATTGAACCATGATTCAAAGACTACGCATCACTAATTTTGCGTTAATCGAAAACCTTGAGCTCGATTTAAAAAAAGGGTTTTCCGTATTGACAGGTGAAACAGGTTCTGGAAAATCTATTCTTTTAAATGCTTTCTCTTTACTTCTAGGTGAGCGCTCTAGCTCTAATTTAGTTGGTGCTTACGGTCGTAAAGCCATAGTGGAAGCACAGCTTGAGGCTTCTGCTGATGACAAGGATTTCTTCAAGCTTCACAATTTGGATTACGACGAGCCCTTAGTGTTGCGCAGAGAAATTGTAAAAGAAGGCAAGTCCAGGGCATTTATCAATGACTCTCTAGTCCCCTTAGCAACGCTAAAAGCCTTTTCCTCTGAAAAGCTAATGGTTCACTCGCAATACAATACTTTCGAGCTTAAATCAAAGAAAAAGCAGCTTGAGCTTTATGACCTTCTATCGGGTAATGAAAAGAGGGCATCTGAGTTTTCATCATTATTTGAGGCTTATCATACACACGATCAAGGATTAAAGCTTTTAAAAAAGAATTATTTAACTGAAGTTAAGGACCAGGACTATAATAATTTTTTGAAGCAAGAGATTGAAGCCCTTAATTTTGATAAAATTGATTATACAGCATTGGAAAGCGAGCTTTTTAAGCTTGAAAATGCGGAAGAAATCCGATCTATCCTTTCCAATTTAAGAGCATTTACAGAAGAAGGAGCTATTTACTCGAGGGTAAAACAATATGTTTTCCGTTTGGAAAAGCTCGAAACTAAAGATAAAGCGCTTCTTGAGCTAATCGAAAGACTACATAGTATTGAGGATAGCTTAAATATCGTTTCTACTGAATCTTCCTATTACTTAGATGATATGGGAGACGACCCATTACGCAAATCATTCATAGTCAAGCAGTGGGATGCCTACAATCGCTTGTTGTTAAAGCATGGTTTTAATACACAAGAAGAACTTGAAAGTCTTTTAAACCAGCTATCAAAAAGAAATGAAAACATTGAGGGTTTAAAGGCGGATATCTCAGCGATGGAAATTGCAAATAAAGCTCTTGAAATTAAAATAGATGCGGCTGCAAACGAACTACATGAAAAAAGAATGAGCACCCGGTCTAAGATTGCTAAATCATTGAAAGAAGAACTTGTTCAATTAAAGCTACCTGAAACCAAACTGGATTTTAAAATAGATAAAGGCACTTTACAATCAACAGGGATCACCAATTTATCAATGGTATTTTCTGCCAACAAGGGCTATGGCATGATTGATATTGAAAATGCAGCGAGCGGGGGAGAACTCTCAAGATTGATGCTCGCATTACTTAAGCGTATATCTGAAGAAAAAAAAATGCCTACCATACTTTTTGATGAAATCGACTCTGGGGTTTCGGGTGACGTAGCAGATAAGATTGGCGTACTTCTTCACAAGATGGGGAATCAATCTCAGCTATTAGTAATTTCCCATTTACCACAGGTCGCATCCAAGGCATCGGTGCATTACATAGTGGAGAAAAAAGAGGAAAAGGAGCGCACGCGAACCTATGTGAGGTTACTGAGTAATGATGAGCGAATTTACGAGGTTGCACGACTAATGAGTGGAGAGGATGTCTCTAAAGCAGCTTTAGAAACGGCCAAAACCCTTATGAACTAATGCGTGACTTTCACTTACCATTCCCGAAGATCGAGGTCGGTCACAAGATTAAATTTAAAGACTCATTGTGTTTTCTAGGAAGCTGTTTTTCTACGAATATAAATGAGATGGCCCTTGACCATGGTTACCAATCGATTTGCAATCCGTTTGGGACTATATTTCATCCAGAACCCATATTAAATTGTCTAAATGATGTAATTAAAGAATCAAGTAATATTGATTTTATTTCTGATAATCAATATATTACAGATTGGAATTCCGCTCATGTTTTTCAGTCTTTAAACAAGAAGATTCATCTAGAAGAAGTTCTTGCTAAGCGCAGCTTGTTGCGAGAGCAGCTAAGAGGAGATAGTTGGCTATTCATTACTTTAGGAACCTCTATAGGATATCGGCACAAGGGTTTAGGGAAGATTGTAGCCAATTGTCATAAACAGCACTTAGACACTTTTGAGAAGATTGAATCTTCCAGTACGGATATGTATACCGCATGGGAGCCATTTGTTTCGAACTTACTGAAATGGAATCCACAACTAAAAATTATCTTTACGGTGAGTCCAGTACGACACGTTAAAGACGGCTTAATGGCCAATACACAAAGCAAAGCAAGGTTATTTACGCTTATAGAAACACTCATGAAAAAGTTTCCGATTGCTTATTTTCCATCCTATGAAATCATTAATGATTCTTTGCGTGACCATCGTTTTTATAACGATGACCTAATTCATCCAAATAAAACGGCAATAAATGAAATATGGACTTACTTAATGTCCCATTATATGTTACCTGAGGATCAAGAACTCGCAAAAAAAATAAACAAAGTAAAACAAGCAGAATCACACAGAAAGATTCATTTCAACAAGACTGAAGATGACAAGTTAAGGAAATGGTTATCGAAACAGAAAACAGCTATTACAGCTGCTCTTAATGAAAGAAAACATCATTAATGCTCTACGTTCCATTCCTTATAAAACTGATCTAAAAAAGATTCCATAAATACATGCCGATCGTTTGCGATTTCTTTGGCAGTATTGGTTAGTAAAAGTGTTTTTAGAAGCAATAGTTTTTCATAAAAATGATTGACCGTATGTGTTTTTGAATTGAGGTATGCTTCTTTACTCGCGTGCATAACTGGTTTTATATTAGGGTTATACAACGGCCTTTTCCGGCTGCCTCCATAGGCAAAAGCCCTAGCGATACCAATAGCACCAATAGCATCAAGTCTATCTGCATCTCGTACTATAACCCCTTCAATAGGTAAGCGTACTTCAGTGACCTCGGCGCCTTTGTATGAAATACCTGGAATGACTTCGGCAACCCGATTTGCGATAGCTAATGACCCTCCACAAGCTAAGATCCATTCTTTTGCTACCTGTCCTCCTTTAAGGAAGTCACCTCCATTGTATTTGTGGTCAGAAATATCATGAAGCAAGGCACATAGCTCAATGAGCTCTTTGTCGCCTCCCTCTTTTTGATGGAGGAGTAAACTCATTTTCCATACACGTTCAATATGAAACCAATCGTGACTACCTTCTTGGTCACTAAAATGTGCCTTTACCTTTGCTAAAACTTTGGAAACGAGCAATCTTATCTCTTTATAAAGGTTTTGGTGTTCGAGGTATCATCCGTATAAACAGTCATTAGGTAAGACCCTGCAGCGAAAAGCTGAAGGTCAATATCCATACTTGTTCCTTCATAGAGTAGATTCCCGAGTAAATCTCTTATAATTATACGCTCAATAAATCGATCGCAAGAAACCTTAACTCGGTCGATTACGGGTACCGGATAGAGCGCAAACGAAATTGATTCTTGGGTAGGCAAACTTGCATCATCTTCCTTTACAGCTAGTAAATCGTCTATGTATAATTTAAAGCCGTCATAAGTCCTTAATACAAAGGCTATGTATATCGTTTGGTCATCATAGCCAAAGGCGCTAAGGTCAATATTCCTAGCGGTCCACTCGAAGTTCTCTGCTTCAATGTACCCAACAGTATCGGTAAAACTACCGATTGTGTTGTCGCTTGTAGATACAAGAATATAATAATCATCCGGGAAAGATGGATCTTGAGACTTTGCGTTCCAAGAAAACTTATTCCCAAATGCCCCAAGTAGGAGTGAAGGGGTGATCAACCATCGGTCAGCAGTATCCGCAGTTGCAAAATAGGAAGTAGAAGCAGCAACGCTATCTGTTGGGTTTTCAGGGTCTTCTACACAAATCCAAGCAGCTGTATACTCCGAAACGAATTGATTCGGGGTATTTAAGTCGTTATCGATCACGGTCATCTCTACAGGAATTCCCGCTTGAAAATCGGTTTCATAAATGGTTGTTTGAGACTGCACATTAGAAGCCAATAATGAAAATAAGAAAGCAAAGTATTTAGCCATTAGTTTTTTTTATTTGATCAAATTAATAAGAATTTCCTTGTACTCTTGATAGAATTGATCGAATTCTATCAAGCGCTCTTTTAAAAAACCATAGATCTTCCTCCAATCTTTCTCGTTATATAAGCTCCATTCATTAGATTCCCATTCAATCCTACTTATTTCCCTACCATCAGCATCCTCCATTTGCTCAATCCAATTTGCAGGGAAATGAACGTGAGAAGTGAGAAGTGATTTAAGTTCCTGCAGCTGTTCCCAAAAAATAGAACGAATCTCTTTGTCCTTAAATTGTATATCAAACCGGACCGCTGTAGCGCTTTGCGTGCAATGCAATCGAAGATAAGTGTCTTTAACATTCGTGGGATAAGACAACCAATTCACACGAGCAAGCACACTTGATTTAGACTTTTTCATATATTCCTTGAATCCATCCCAGAATCGGATGTTCATATCCCGTTTCTCTTCTTTAGAATACATTAGCTGTTTCCTTTTGCGTGGTCTTCAAGGAATTTCTTTAAACCAATGTCTGTTAGTGGGTGATTCGCCAATGCTTTGATTGCCTTGAGTGGTGCCGTCATGATATCTGCACCAATCTCCGCGCAATTAATGATATGCATGGGATGTCTAACAGAAGCTGCTAAAATCTCAGTATCAAAACCGTAGTTGTCATAAATGATTCGGATTTGATTAATCAATTCCAATCCGTTTGTAGAGATATCGTCTAGCCTACCTAAGAATGGAGAGATATATGCTGCTCCCGCTTTTGCAGCGAGTAATGCTTGTCCAGGAGAAAATACAAGCGTACAATTTGTTCTAATTCCTTTTTCGCTAAAATACCTGATCGCCTTTATACCCTCCAAAATCATAGGGACTTTAACCACAATATTTGGATGTAAAGCAGCTAGCTTTTCACCATCAGCTACCATTCCTTCGAAATCAGTACTGATAACTTCGGCGCTAACGTCACCGTCTACAATATTGCATATATCAACATAATGCCTGTTTATGTTTTCCTCGCCTGTAATCCCTTCCTTGGCCATAAGTGACGGGTTTGTTGTCACACCGTCAAGTATACCTAAGCTATAGGCTTCTTTGATTTCATCTAAATTGGCTGTGTCAATAAAAAATCTCATGTATTTATTTCTTTTTATTCTTCAATGCTTCTTGCTGCTTACGCTGCATCTCTTCAAGCTTCTCTTGAAAACGAGACTTCTTTTTTGGAGCCGCAACTGAAGCGGATCCCGCTTTGGCTTCCATCTTAAGTTTTAGCTTCTCTTCATCAACGAAAAGTTTCTTTATCATAAACATGATTAGAATAGAGAACAAGGTTGAAATGAAGTAGTAATAACTCAAACCTGATGAGTAATTGTTAAAGAAGAAAATCATCATGATGGGAAATATGTACATGAGAACTTTCATGTTAGGCATTCCAGGTTGGGTAGGTTGTTGCATATTCCCACTATTCATAAACGTATAAAGCAAGGTTGTACCTGACATTAATAGCGTGAAAAGACTTACATGATCTCCATACAATGGGATATTCATACCGAGGTCTAAAATAGAATCATAAGAGGACAAATCATCAGCCCAAAGAAAAGATTGTTGGCGCAACTCAAATGCCGAAGGGAAGAAACGGAATACTGCCAAAAGAATAGGCATCTGTATAAGCATAGGTAGACACCCGGATAAAGGACTGGCTCCTGATTCTTTATATAGGTTCATCATTTCCATCTGCTTTTTCATTGCATCATCCTTATTCGGGTACTTTGCATTTAAAGCTTCTGTTTTCGGCTTAAGAATCTTCATCTTCACAGATGAAACAAACATCTTCCATTGAACAGGCATTAGCGCTGTCTTGATAAGAAGTGTTAATAAAAAGATGGAAAGACCGAGGCCTAAACCCATAGATAAAAGGAAGTTAAAGACTGGCTGAACAGCATAGACGTTAATCCATCTAAATAAGCCCCATCCAAAATTTAAGATTTCATCATAATCTTCATTGTAAACATTAAGAACTTCATAATCATTTGGTCCGAAGTACCATGAGAAGCTTGCTGTGTTATTTGAGTTTTTATCCATATTTAAAGTAAATACAGACTGAAAATCCTTGATATTCGTGGAGTCTCTTTTGTTTCCTTCCTCATAGGTAACAACCTTCATCTGTGATCCTTTTTGTTGGAAAGGGCTTTTGGGATGGAGAATGGAAGAGAAATAGGATTGCTTATATGCGACCCAAGTAACGTCATTTTCTAAATCCGATTCATCTTCAGATGTTTCACTTAGATAGTCAAAACCAGACTCTAACTCATTAAAACAAATAGTAGAAACTCTTCTTTGTTCCGAGAGAAGCTTCTCTGTTTGAAGAAAAGAGGTATACCAGTTCAGTCGTATGTTGTCTTTTGAAATACCATTAAGATCAATGAATTCAACCTTGAAATCTACATTGAAAGACTTGTTCTTAAGGCTGTATGTCTGGCGTATTTTACCTGCTTTGTAGGTTGCTTCAAGAATAGCTTGGTTATTTGGAGCGTCAACAATACTAAAGTTTAAGTTTTTTGTATCCACAAGCTGATCGCCATCAAAAAAGGTAAAAGAGGTCTTGTGGTCTCCTTTACTGAAT
>CAJJCU010000069.1 GCA_905182775.1 uncultured Flavobacteriales bacterium | reverse complement strand
TGCTTTTAGGTGCAAATTTATTTGCTGAAAAAGGAATCCGGTGTAAATCCGGAGCTGTATCTGCAGCTGTAAGTGTCTTAAAAACGACTTAAAATACCACTGAATATCTCGGGAAGGTTAGTCGAATTTGACATGAGCCAGAATACTTGCCTAAATGTTAATAAGAAGACTTCAGATTAAAGTCAGACTTAATCCCCCATCCTTTGGGGTGTTAATTTCTTTTAGCTGATTTTTTCAACGTTTTATTTTTTTTTAATTACTTAATTTTTTAACGATGAAGAAAGTTTACATTTTTTTAACTGCGCTTTTTATGGGCGCACAACTACAGGCTCAACCAACAATTGATTTTGAGTCCTCTTTAACAGATCCCGAAACCTACGACAATGGAGCAGATGGTAATGGCGATTTTGATTTTTCTCCCATTACCTTAAACAATTACTATGACGCTGACTTTAATTACTTTTCAGGATTTGCAATTTCTAATGTAACAGACAATACAACACCGGGATACATAAATCAATACAGTGCCTATTCCGGTTCTGGGTCAAACAACTCGAACACTTATGCCATAGGAACATCTAATCCAGAAATACATTCTAGTTCAGAACAAGCAAAAATCGTTTCCTTCGATGTTTCAAATACAACTTATGCAGGCCTGTCAATGCTAAACGGAGATTCTTTTGCGAAACAATTCGGTTCTCCCAATAACGCTGCAGGTGAGCCTGACGGTACGGAAGGTGCTGATTTTTTCCGTGTATGGGTCATTTGCGAAAGTTTATTTGGAGAAGACAAAGACTCCATTGAATTCTATTTGGCTGACTTTCGTTTTGAAGACAATGCAGAAGACTACATCCTAAACACATGGGAGACCATTGATTTAGTAAGTTTAATTTCATTTGATGTCTCTCACGTTTCCATGCGCTTTGAATCTTCAGATATAGGAGCTTTTGGAATGAACACCCCAGGTTATGTTGCGGTTGATAATATCGGATGGGAAGGAACCTTTGGTGTTTCTGAAGTAAACAACTCAGATTTCCAAACCTACCCCAATCCAGTTAAAGACATCCTCCACATAAAAGGAGCTGAGGGAGCCCTTACTTTAATGTCTTCAAACGGCATAGAGATTTTTAAAGGAGCGCACAACACAATGTCTAGCATAAACTGCTCAGATTTACCTTCAGGAGTTTATTTATTGAAAATAGATACTAAAAAGGGATCAGTTACAAGAAGAATTGTAAAGTAACCCATATAAAGAACCGAGATGATGTACTTTTTTTTTCATCTCGGTTCATTATTAAACCATGCGAATTGTTATTGTTTTTTTCATATTTATTGCGACTCCATCCTTTGGGCAAAAACCGGCAATCCAAGAACTCCAAGAAATAAACGTTAGCTATTCCTTAGATTCTATTTCTTCAAAGAAGAAATGGGAAGAAATGGAAATAACTGAAATAGAAGCACTTCAAGCTGAAGACGCGGCTGACTTGATTCAAAAACTTACGGGTACTAGTATTAAATCCTATGGAGGACTCGGCGGCCTAAAGACTGTTTCTTCTCGAGGTTTAGGAGCAAAACACGCAGCGATTGTTGCAGATGGCTTCAACCTCCAAAATACACAGAATGGCCAAATAAACCTGGGCCAAATACATGCCGATAACATCACACACATCTCGGGAGGAAGCGCAAGAAAACCAGTACTCATGCTTCCCGTATCCGCACAGGTTTCAGGGAGTACTTTTTTAGTGGAAACCTTCGAGAATTATTTCGGTAATGCAGGGCTTCAATTTAGAATGCTTGGAAAGCTAGGCTCATTTAATCAAAAAGGGACCTACAGTGCGCTTAAGTTTACCAATAAAAAAATACTATTGTGTGCCCATGGCAGTTTCAGAAATGCTGATGGCACCTATCCCTATAGTATACCCAATGGAAACCTTACTATAAATGGAATCAGACAAAACAATGATTACCAAGACCACTCTTTTGGATCGACCATTGGCTTCAAGGGAAAAAAATCAATTGTGCGCATGGGGTACCTTCAAAAGAATTTCAATCAAGGACTCCCTGGAGCAATTATCTTCTACAACACTTTTTCAGATGAAAGAATGACTAGCGGTGATCAAAACATCTTCGCAGACTACGTTCTCAAAAAAAATAAATACTTTTTCAGAGGGTTTATAAAGCTCAATAAAAATAAACTTTTTTATAAAGATCCTGATTACCTCGGCCAAATTGGTGGACTTCAGATTCAGTATGAAAACAAAACGCTACAAACAGGCGCCTCAGGAGGGGCAGAGCTTTCTGAAAATCTAAAAATACACTTCGGATTAGAGCAAGTCACGAGCAAACTGAATGTGAGTGACAGCAGCTTTGCACGCCCTAGAAGAATTCATAATTATGGCCTGATTGGTTTGACTTTCAATCTAAAACATCAGCTTCACTTAAAAGCCCAACTCGCAGCACAATATATAACAGAAGAAAACACAGTTGCAGAAAGTGCCGATGAGCAATTTAGGCTGAATCCTTTTATAGAATTAACGACCAAAGAATTTAAACATAGCCTTAAACATTCCTTGTGGTATAGAAGCTCTTTTAGAATGCCCACATTTAATGAGCTTTATTATAAAAATATAGGAAACATTAACCTTGAACCCGAAGAAGCACATCAAATTAATTATACTTGGTCTTTATTACCCATTCAAAAAAATAATTTTGAATTGTATCTCCGAAATAACGTCTATATCAACCTTGTTGAAAACAAAATTGTGGCTATTCCCACCCAAAACCTTTTTATTTGGTCGATCCAAAACATTGATAAAGCAAGAGTCTATGGGCTCGATATAAAAACGGGAATGGAATGGAAGTTGTCGGCAGAGTGGAAAGTAGCTACAAGCGCAAGTTATAGCCTGCAAAAAGCATTGGATATCACAGATAGAAGCGCACCGACCTATCGACATCAGATCGCATACATTCCACTTCACACCTCGAACATTGACCTCTCTGTGAATTACAGAGATGCAGGAATTCGGTTCTCTAACCATATCGTATCAAGTAGGTATTGCCTCAATGAGAACGTCGAAAACAATAAAGTTGATGGTTTTTTGATCAGTAGTATCAGTGCTTTTTACAACCTAAAACTCCCAAATCACCATTCCATAAATATGAGATTCACCGTGAAAAATATATTAGACAATTCCTACGCCTATATTAGAAGCTATGTAATGCCTGGAAGAAATTATTTAATCGTAATCAAATATGCGTTCAATTAAAATACTATTCTTGCTTGTCTTATTCGCGGCATGCGATAAGGTCGATCCAATTGTTCCATCAAATAATCCTCTATCGAATGGAGCCATCGTTCTTTGCGAAGGATTATTTCAGCAAAACAACGCCCAGCTTTCTTTTATCAACTTTAGCGATGCCCAAGTTGAAAACAACTTTTTCTTAAACCGTGTAGGCCGACAGCTAGGAGATACTGGGAATGATATAAAAAGATATGGAAGTAAAATATATATTCTCGTAAATGTTTCCAGCACTATAGAAATAGTAGACGCCCATGACTTTTCTTCTATTAAGCAGATCAACATGATGAACGGTACAACCGCAAAGCAGCCAAGGTCAATTGTTTTTCATGAAGGCGCTGCCTATGTAACGTGCTTTGATGGCTATGTAGACCGCATAGATACGACAACCTTAAATATTACAGAACGCATTCCAGTTGGTGCAAACCCAGAAGGCTTGGCTATAGCAAATGGCAAATTATATGTCGCAAATTCTGGAGGACTCAACAGTTCTTCAATGGATTCTACAGTTTCGGTGATAGACCTCTCTACCTTGGAAGAAATAGACCGAGTAACGGTTGGTTTAAATCCTGGAGGCGTAAAGTCGGATATAAATGGCGCTATTTATGTGATTACAAGAGGGAATTATGGATCTATTCCATCTAGAATGGTTAGAATAGAAAGTCAGACGGATCAGGTTTCAGAAGAATTTGACTTTGATATTTCTAGTTTCAGTGAATTTAACAGCCATTTTTTATTCACCAAGCACAACTTTACATCAGGCGAAAGTTCTGTCGGAATATTTAACACGACAACACAAACAGTTCAAGAAGAAACATTTATAAGCTTAGATGAGGTCCAGACTCTTTATGGTGTAACATACAACCCAATTAATAATAAGATTTACCTCTCCGATGCCATGAACTATACCAATACGGGTTATATACACGAATATAGTTCTTCAGGTCTCTTTATTCAAAGTTTTCATGTCGGCTTAAATCCCTCAAAATTGTTGTTTTATGACTAAGACCAATGGCTATTTCCTAACCTTATCGCTTGCGATGCTTAGCTTCACCCATTCTGAGTTTTCGTTTTGCCAATCCTATGCACCTGAGCCAGGAGTAGCGGGGTCTACAGCTATTCATAAAGATTCTTTAGCAATTACCAGGTGGGCAGATCAGCTCACAGTAAACCGTGGCTATAAAGACATCCAGCAACCAGAATTAGGTCTTGCAGCATACGGGCTAGACCTTGATGGGATAGGTATCGCAGACAATATAGTTGTTTCCCTTGGAGATGGCGGCAGCGCAACAGCAAACTTCTCAAATCCGATTCAAAATGAAGACGGTCCTGATTTTGCGATTTTTGAAAATGGATTCTCTGATCACTATATGGAATTGGCCTATGTTGAGGTGAGCTCTAATGGAATCGATTACACTCGTTTTCAATCCATTTCCGAAATCCCTACAGATGTTCAAATAGACAACTTCACCTTTTCCGATTGCCGGTACGTCCATAACCTTGCAGGAAAATACCGTGTTTACTTTGGTACTCCTTTTGATCTTTCTGATTTAGAAGGCAGCCCCGGACTAGACTTAAATCATATTATTAGCATTCGTATTATTGATGTCATCGGATGTATTGCGCCAGATTTTTCGAGCTATGACAGCGAAGGGAATACGATCAATGACCCCTACCCGACCAATTTCGATTCTGGAGGTTTTGACCTAGATGCAATCGGCATTATGAATAGTTTGGACTTGTCAATTGAGGAAAACAAGGTCACAGCAGGTATTTTCCCTAATCCCGTTACAAACATACTGTATCTAAAGGGATTTACAAATGATAAAAAATATATCGTGAATCCTATGGGTGCTCTTGTTTTAGATTTCTTTGGAGACAGCGCTAATGTGGGGGAACTTAGACCGGGAATATATTATTTAAAGCAAGCTTCGCAAATCATTAAATTCATCAAAAATTGATTTGATTTCTTAAGCCCAAACTTTGGTTCCTTCAGAACAATTCTTGCAAATATCGACCTGAGACCTGTTGTTCACTACGGCACTTCTGAAACCCCTATATACCGGAGATTTCCAAATCTCTTTAAACTGATTATTCTGAACGCTTCCCAAGACATGACTTGCATCCTTATCAAAGCAACACGGAACAATACTTCCATCCCAAGTACTGACAGAACCAGACCACATTCTCCAACAATGGTTACCAGGGTTTCCTTTTAACTTATAGGTCCCATCGCTTTGCCTTTTATACCTAGAATACCTCTCGTTTTCAGGCATCAAAGGATTTCCGTTCTTATAATCGTATAATTGAGCTGTTTTAATCCGAACCTCATCGATAGACATTTCAGAAGCTAGTTCAAATACCTGCGGGATTTCATGCTCATTTGGTTTAACTGCCAAAAACTGAAAAATAAGATGTGGGGTATGTGAATTCCTTTCTCTTTTCGCTGCTACAAGGTTCTGACTCGCTGAGATCACCTTGGATAGTTTTCCATGAACCCTATATTGCTCATAGGTCTCTTGTGTAAGCCCATCGATTGAAATAATAATCCGGTCTAAACCGGAGTCAACGATCTCAAGTGCCTTTTCAGGTGTAATAAAGTGACCATTCGTTGAGGTTGATGTATAGATCCTGGAGCGCTTTGCGTCCTTTATTAATTCGAGAAAATTCGGGTGTAAAAAAGGCTCTCCTTGGAAATAATAATTGATATAAAAGACAGACCGATCTATTTGTTTCAATAATTTACGATGTAAGTCTAAATCAAGTTTTCCGGTAGGACGTGTAAATTGTTTAAGACCACTTGGACATTCAGGACAACCAAGATTACATGCCGTGGTAGGCTCAATACTCATCGAAGCTGGCAAGCCCAAATGGATCGGCCTTGAAAAGATTCTAGTACTTAGAAAGCTAATCCGAAGCAATAAAACATTCCAAACCCTAAAAACCGTTAGATGTCTTACTATTCGAATTGAATCTCTCCATTTTGACATGAGGTAAAATTAACAAATATCAACCTTGTAGCAACAACAATAAATAGACTCACGTGTAAACAATAGTGCTTGTCTTTTATAATTATACCAAAGCAAGCTCTATGAATTGCTAAAAGCAATATCTTTGTCTAAAGCTTAGACACATGCAAATAATCCTCAATCATACACAAACGCAGCAAAAAATCACACGTATCGGACATGAACTCATTGAAAACTGCTTTGAACAAGAAGAGGTATTCATTGGGGGAATTAAAGGAAATGGATTTCTATTAGCAAAAGCATTAGGAGGTATTATAAAAGATAATTCAGCCATAAAAGTAACATGCTTCGATATCTCCATTAATAAGACTGAGCCTTGGAGCGAACCCATTACACTTGGAATTGATCAAACAGAACTGAAGAAAGGATACATCATTTTAGTAGACGATGTGATCAACTCTGGAAAAACACTTCAGTACGCACTCGTAAAGTTCCTTGAGCAACCAACCAAAGCAATCAAGACAGTTGTCTTGGTCGACAGAAAACACAGAAGATATCCTGTCAAAGCAAATTTCGTTGGACTCTCCCTATCAACAACTTTGCAAGACCGAGTACAGGTTGACTTCACGGAAGGAGAAACAAAAGCATTTTTAACATGAAAAAACCAACTGAAGCCACCTCTAAATATGACCATCTCGAATTGATGAGCGCTAGAGAAATACTGGAAGGCATCAATCAAGAAGATCAAACCGTTGCACTTGCGGTTCAAAAAGAAATCCCTCATATAGAAGCTTTCATAAAGGATGCATTGGATCGAATGAAAGACGGTGGACGCCTTTTTTACATAGGAGCGGGAACTAGCGGAAGACTAGGTGTTGTTGACGCAAGCGAATGCCCACCTACCTTCGGTGTTGCCCATGGCATTGTCGTCGGCCTCATTGCTGGAGGAGACCAAGCCATTCGAAAAGCAGTAGAATTTGCAGAGGATGACACGGCGCAAGGCTGGCTCGATTTATGCGAATACAAGGTAAGTGCTAAAGATACTTTAATAGGGATTGCGGCATCAGGAGGTACACCATACGTCATAGGAGCTATCTTAAAAGCAAATGAAAAGGGGTTGTTAACAGCAGGCATTTCTTGCAATCCAAACTCTCTTCTTTCTACTTCAGCGACACATGCAATAACGCCCGTTGTAGGCCCTGAATATGTAACAGGTTCAACACGCATGAAATCAGGGACTGCTCAAAAAATGGTGCTAAATATGATCTCTACGGCTTTAATGATTCAGCTAGGACATGTGAAGGGAAACAAAATGGTTGATATGCAATTAAGTAATAATAAATTGGTTGAAAGAGGGACAAGGATGGTATGCGAAGCTCTTGAAATTGAAAAAAAAGAAGCCAAAGACCTTCTCATTAAACATGGTTCGGTGCGGGCAGCTATAAATGCATTTCGCAATCATTCTTGATTGTATAAATGTTGTAAGTCATATAACGCAGCAATGTTTTGACTTGCATTAAGACCTAGCAATGCGGAACTTTTCAATAAATGGTTGAAGAACAAATACATAATGGATTATCATAAATTTAAAAGATACCTCTACATAGCACTGACTAGTGCGCTTATCATCTGTATCGTTCAATTGTATTTATTGGAACTCTACCCATGGATTCAAATTACAAGCCTTTTATTAGCCGCTTTAATGACGCTAGGTATAGCTGAATTGAATGGAGAACCTAGCCGAAAAAGCCGCTTTTTTTACCTGGGTATTTCTATTTTTCAATTGCTCTTAGCAGGTTTGGTTATTTTGCAAAAAGAATACGTTCTAGAGTATTATCATCTCATTGCCTACCCTTTACTTTTCAGCATTACCACTCTTCCCTATTCTATCTTTATTCGAAACAAAAACAAATACGCGAAGGTCTTCTTGAGTTTAACGATAGCCACAATAGCTATCCTAGGTACGAGATTGTTTTTCTATCACAATAGTCAAGACCCACTTGTCATGATTGGAATAGGCATACAATGCATCTGGGTATCAATACTTATACCGAGGAAAAAAGTTAACGAATAATTCGGCCATAACCGACAATTCTTCCTTTCCAATAGGAAGATGCTTCAATGTCAACGACCGAAATCCCTTTTGAAGTAGAAGCATGGATCATCCTTTTATTTTCATGCGGCTGGCTAACGAGAATTCCTACATGTGTAATTTCCTTTCCTTCCGAAAAGAAGACCAAGTCTCCCATGAAAGCACGTTTGGCTTGAATTGTCTTTGCATACTTATATTGATCACCAGAAACCCTCGGTAAATTAAGGTTTAGGTGTTTGAAAATATGGTTTGTAAACCCGCTGCAATCAAAACCATCAGAATCCGACCCTCCCCACTTGTAAGGGATCCCAATAAATTCATACGAATAATGAATCAACCTAGAGCGCTCTGAAATAGTCAATCCTTCTGAAACTAAACCATCAGCGTCCACTTCCTCGATTACAGGATTTTTAAACCTGTAGTTTTTATAACTATTTTCAATCCAATCTTCAAGGTGCTTTCTATTGTCTCGATCAACAACGTTGTCTTTGGTCTTCAACCATTTATTGAAAACAACCGCCATATCCCCGAGCTCCTTCGCATGAGTTTCCATAATCATAGGCCATTGCTCACTTTGAAAAACTTCATTCATAAGGCGACAGCTCTCATCAATTTTCGCGATATTTCGTTTCATCCAATACGGGTTTTGCATCAATTGAAAAGAACTCATTGCACTGTAATACTTCGGCAAAACAAAATCACTAAAGCTTGGATCACTCATTAATTTCCCTGCCTTTCGATGAACCGATTTATAATGTTCTTGAGCATAGTATTGCTCTAAACGATCAATTTTTTTATTCTGTCCAAAAGAGAACATAGAAATTCCTACGAAAAAAAATATCGTAAAAAGAAGGGGATTAATTCTTGTACTGAACACCATTTTCTAGAACTATAAAAGATTTGTTAAACAACTCAACCATTACGCGGCTGCCATAAATTTCATATGGACAATCAGGCATATTTGTTAATTTAAAGGTCTCTCCATTAATAAATGCATTAACCCCACCTAAAATATTTCTGTATACCAAGACATCATTTTTGATTTTATAATCCAAAGGCTTGAAATTTGTTACTTCAGATTTCACACCATTGCAATAGTTAAAAAAGTATGAACTCTCCGTCCATACTACAACATCATCTTTAACGTCCCATGAATCTGCACCAAAATTAGAAAGCTGAGAAACTTCACCATCCTGGTAATGCCATAGGTTACCGCTATTGTCCTCATAAACAACAAACCCACGTCCTGCCTCATAGCGAACCATTGGAAGTTGTTCTATATCATAAAACTGTCCTCTATCAAAGACCGCAAAGGTTTGTGTTGTTGGGTCGTTAAAACATAGGATATCTGTACCCACATTAAAAGAAACGTATTGTTGGTTGTTCCAGACATCAATAGGATAGATTTCACCATTCCAAAAGACCTTATACATATTTCCATTGTCCTTAAAAACAAGGGCATTTTCCCCAATAGCAACTGGCATTTCTAAATCCCCCATAAGCGTAGAAAGCATATAAGAGGAATCCTTCCAATAAACATTCGACGAATTAAAACGGGTATCCTCAAAAACAATAATACTGTCCTTTACTAAAAAGTTTCTTGCAAAATAAGTCAAGGTAGAAAGCTGGCCAGAATCCCACATATTTAGTGTAGGTCCTATCTTATAGCCCATCAGATGATCAGAAACTTGATACTCAACATTTAAATTGGTAATGTCTTTCCTTTGCTTCCCATCAAACAACCTGAGGTTACCTCTCGTGTCTCTATAGGCAACAATCTCATCACCTGCTTTAAAATCGAGAATAGGTTGTACTTCAATAGACCTAAAATATCCATCCTGAAAGCTCAAGAAAAAATTATTAAAGTCAACTACAGGGATTACGCCTTGCGCTAAAACCCTTGAGCAAAGTATAATAAATAGGAGACTTGTTAATTTCACGGTTACAAAGTTATCAAAATTCAGACCAACTCGAATTAACTCAAATTAACAATGATTAAAAGGCATTTCCCATGAATGTTTAGAGAAGTCTAAAAAGTGATGTATTTTTGGAATTCAAAAAAAACAGAACTATGAATAAAATAATGATGAGCATGTTTCTTTTTATGGTTGGAACCAGCTTAATTGCACAGCCCAAAATTGAATACATCGAATATGATCTAAGTAACGGATTGCATGTCGTTTTACACAAAGACAATTCAGCCCCTATTGTAACAACTGCCGTGATGTATCATGTAGGTGCTAAGGATGAGAATCCTGAAAGAACCGGCTTTGCACATTTTTTCGAACACCTTTTATTTGAAGGAACTGCTAATATTCCGCGAGGAGAGTGGTTCACTATTGTTAGTTCAAACGGAGGAAGTAATAATGCCAATACAACCGACGACAGAACGTATTACTATGAAGTCTTTCCGTCAAATAGCGTTGAGCTTGGTCTTTGGATGGAATCCGAACGATTGCTGCACCCTGTAATAAATCAAATTGGAGTCGATACACAAAATGAGGTTGTTAAAGAAGAAAAACGCCTTCGTGTTGACAATAGTCCTTACGGTAAATTCATAGAGAACATCAAATTACATATGTTCAAAAAACACCCCTATAAAGGAACTACAATAGGTAAAATGGCGCATTTGGATTCTGCAACTTTAGAAGAATTTCAAGCTTTCAACAAGAAATATTATGTCCCCAACAATGCGGTCTTAGTTGTCGCTGGAGATATTGATGTAGCGGCTGTGAAAGGAATGATTAAGGACTACTTTGAGCCGATACCTAGAGGCGAAGAGATCCTGAGAAGTTTCCCAAAAGAAGATCCGATAACAGAAACTATGCGGGAGAAAGCTTATGATTCTAATATACAAATACCCGCCATTCTATCTGCTTATAGAACGCCCTCTTTTAAGGATCGTGATGCCTATGTTTTAGGAATGATTTCCACCTACTTAAGCGATGGGAAGACTTCAAAATTGTACAAAAAAATTGTTGACGAAAAGAAAATGGCCCTTCAAGTAGGTGCCTTTGATATGAGTCAAGAGGATTATGGAACGTACATCATATATGGGCTTCCTCAGGGAGAAACTGATTTAGACGATATCATTGCAGAAATCGACGAAGAGATTGTGAAAATTCAGACTGAATTAATCACTGAAAGAGATTTTCAAAAAATTCAAAATAAGCTTGAAAATAACTTTGTTAGTGCGAATTCAAGCATCGAAGGTGTTGCAAACTCACTGGCCCGATACTACATGCTATACGGTGACATTAGCTTGATCAATAATGAGATTGATATCTACCGGTCAATAACAAGAGAAGAAATCAAAGCCGTTGCAAATAAATACCTCAATCCAAATCAACGATTGATCTTAGAATATTTACCAGAATCCGGTCAAGAATAAATTAAAAGAACTAAAACATGAAAAATAATATATATATCCTATTTGCGTTTTTATTTGTAACCGCAAGCTTTACAGCACAGATTGACCGTACTCAGCAACCCAAACCAGGTCCAGCTCCGAAAATCACTTTGGAGAAACCAGTCGAGTTTACACTTGAAAACGGCTTAAAGGTTATGGTTGTAGAAAACCACAAGCTACCTAGAGTAAGTACCAACCTAAGATTTGATAGAACCCCCATTATTGAGGGCGACAAATGCGGTGTGAAATCGCTCTTAGGAGCCATGCTTGGGAACGGAACTACCACAATCTCAAAAGATGATTTCAATGAAGAGGTCGACTTTTTGGGTGCAGATATTTCCTTTGGGTTTGACGGAGGATCTGGGAATTCCCTTACGAAATGTCATGAGAGAATTACAGAGTTACTGGCTGATGCTGCTATGAATTCTTTACTCACTGAAGAAGAGTTCGAAAAAGAGAAAAACATGCTTTTGGATGGTATTAAAAACCAAGAAAAAAGTGTGGATGCAACTGCTGCCATTGCGGGGGATGCACTAGCTTATGGTTTGGATCACCCTTATGGTGAATTTGAAAGTGAAACGACCATAAATAATGTGACATTTGAAGATATACAATCCTATTACGCTTCTTATTTCAATCCTTCACAAGCTTACTTGGTCATTCTTGGAGATGTTTCTCCTGAAGCAATCAAAGTTCTTGTTGAGAAAAATTTTAGCAATTGGAAAAATGGAGAGATGGTCGCTAGAGAAGTCCCTGAAGCTAAAGAAAACACTGAACGTTTAGAGATTAATTTTGTTGATATGCCAAATGCCGTTCAATCAAATATATCACTTACCAGTAACGTGAAGTTGAAAATGAATGACCCAGATTACCACGCAGTACTCATTGCGAATAAAATCTTGGGAGGTGGATTTAATAGCTACCTGAATATGAACCTTAGAGAAGAACATGGATATACCTATGGCGCGAGATCATCTGTGGGTTCAGACAAGTACATCACGCGCTTTAGAGCAGGTGCTTCGGTTAGAAACGAGGTAACAGACAGTGCCGTTGTCCAAACACTAAAAGAGGTAAAACGGTTTCAAGAGACTCCTGTTGAAGAAGCAGCCTTGGTCAATGCGAAAGCCAAATATGTCGGGGACTTTGTTCTTGCTTTGGAAAGACCATCCACTATTGCACAATACGCAATAAACATTAAAGCCTACGACCTACCTGAAGACTTTTACCTAAACTACTTAGAGAAAATTAATGCAGTAACAGTCGCGGACGTTCAGAGAGTCGCTAACAAATATTTCAATGCTGAAAATGCACGTTTCATTGTTATCGGAAAAGGAAGTGAAGTCATTGAAAACCTTGAGAAGACTGGGATTCCAATCAAATACTTTGACAGAGAAGCAAATTCAGTAAAGAAACCTCAATTCTTGAAGCCTATTCCTGAAGGAGTAACTGCAATTGGTATTTTATCTAACTATGTTAAAGCCATCGGAGGCGGTAAAGCCTTAGACAATGTAAAAACGGTAATGACAAGCGTTGATGTTACAATTCAAGGTGCACCTTTTAAACCGACAGCAGTGATTAAAACAATGGCGCCAAACAAATCATCGATGGAAATGTCCGTTGCGGGTATGGGTACTATTATGACACAAAAATTTGACGGTAAGTCAGGATATACGGAACAGCAAGGACAGAAAAAAACCATGTCAGATGAAGAGCTTAATGAGAAAAATGAGGAGAAAGGATTGTTCCCAGAGACTTATTTGACTGCTGAACAAATCACTTTAATTAACTTAAGTACAGTTAATGGAGCAGATGCCTATAAAATTAAGGTTAGTGAAGATCATGACGTATTTCGATACTATGATGCAGAAACATCATTATTAGTCCGAACTGAAGAAACAAACGAGGCTCAGGGGCAAACAATGACCTCAACAACAGACATATCGAATTACAGCCTAGTTGAAGGTATCATGATGCCTTTCACAAAGCTGATCACAGCAGGACCTCAAATAATTACCTTTTCAGCGTCAGAAATCAAGATCAATGAAGGTGTGAGTAAAAAAGATTTTAAATAATTATTTGATCTCAGTGTAGACTTATCGATTTGCGAAAATAAACCCTTGCATGTAAAACTGTCAGTAAATTTACTGGCAGTTTTTTTTTGTTTCAATTTTGAGGTTCTTAGATTGATAGAAATGAATATCTTTGTTATATGAGTGACTTTGTTGTTTCAGCAAGAAAATACAGACCCCAAACCTTTGGAACCGTTGTTGGACAGGCATCCATAACAGGAACACTCAAAAACGCCATAAAAAATGACCATTTAGCACAAGCATTTTTGTTTTGTGGCCCAAGGGGTGTTGGAAAAACAACAACAGCCCGAATCCTAGCTAAAACCATTAACTGTACAGCCCGCACAAAAGAAACTGAAGCTTGTGACCAATGTGAATCTTGTGAAAGTTTCAATTCAGGTGCATCGCTTAACGTTTATGAATTAGATGCGGCATCTAACAATTCCGTAGAAGACATAAGAAAGTTAATAGATCAGGTACGTATTGCTCCGCAGCTCGGTGATTTTAAGGTTTACATAATAGATGAAGTACACATGCTTTCATCGAATGCCTTCAATGCCTTTTTAAAGACCCTAGAAGAGCCTCCAAAGCATGCGATATTCACTCTCGCTACTACTGAAAAGCATAAGATCATACCCACGATACTTTCCCGTTGCCAAATTTTTGATTTTTCAAGGATTAAAGTTTCTGATATTTCTAAGCACCTAGCTGAAATCGCAAAAAAAGAAAAGGTAGAAGCGGAAATAGAAGCCTTACATCTCATCGCCATGAAAGCAGATGGAGCCTTAAGGGATGCGCTCTCCGTTTTTGATCAAATGGTTACCTTTTCCGGTAATAACATTACATATAAATCAGTTGCGGAAAACCTGCATATTCTGGACTATGACTATTTCTTTAAGTTCGTTGAGTTTTCTGAAAAAGAAGATATTCCAAGTTCTCTTTTGCTGTTTAATGACATTCTCGAAAAAGGCTTTGATGCACATCATTTCCTGAGTGGTATATCAACACACTACAGAAACCTATTGGTCTGTAAAAACGAAAAATCAGTAGGTCTTTTAGAAGTTCCCGCATCGACTGAGAAAAAGTACATTGAGCAGTCAAAACTACTTCCCTATCCTACAATTACACGCGCATTGTACGCTTTGAGTAAGGCAGACACCTCCTACAAATCTTCAAAAAATCAGCGCCTGCTGGTTGAGGTTGTTCTCATGGAGCTCTGTTCACTGAAACAAGAGCAAGAAAAAAAAAAGCCCTAACGGCACGGATTGACTTCCTGCCCTTCCCGCAAGGTTCACTTAGGAAAAATAAAAAACCTGAAAATACTGCAAGCGAGGTAAATAAAGCGCCCTCAAAACAAGTGGAGCAGCCTCCTTCTATCAAAGAAGAATCAAGCATTTCCCCCGTTAAAAAAGAAATTCAAGCAAAACCAAGAATCGTAAACAAGCATGAAGCCCGTTTATCCATTAAACAAGAGCTTCAAAAAGAAAAGGACGCGAACAACAAGATTGACAATGATCTCCCGCAAGAAAAATATACAATAGACCGATTGATTCGAATTTGGCGGCAGTATGCATTTCAGGTGAAAGACGACGGAATGGAGACCTTTTATAATGCGCTAGTCAAAAGAGATCCACTCATCGAGAAAAATGATGTATTGAAACTCTTTGTTGACAATCAAATTCAGGTGGATTACATCAAACCATTATTGAATGAACTCATCTCATTTATTAGAAATAGTCTAAAGAACCATAATATTAGTGTCGTTATCGAGCTAACAGAAACGACTGTTGAGGACGTGAAGTTTTTAAATGGTAAAGACAAGTTTGAGGTCATGGTCAAAAAGAACCCAGATCTAAACACCTTGAAAAACCTTTTTAATTTAGATGTTGAGTTTTAATGATTAATGTAAATCCTGACTTTAAAATAACCTATCACTCCCTTAAGCAAAAGGAGTCTATCGAAGCATTCACAAAAGAACTTAAGAACGAAGCTGGCTACATCTCATGCCAAACCTCAGGGTCTACAGGCAAGCCCAAGGAAATACAAATAAGCAAGAAAGCCCTCGTGGTTTCTGCTCAAAATTCAATTGATTTTTTTGAACTTAAGAACAATCAAAATGCCGCATTATGCTTATCCATTGATTTTATTGCAGGGAAGATGATGCTCGTTCGTTCGCTAATAGCAGGAATGCATTTGCATATATACCCTGTTAACACGGACCTTTCTAATTATATGAATCAAGACATTGACTTCATAGCGCTCGTTCCTTTACAACTTGATCAACTTTTAGCCGATGAAAAAGGAGCTCCCTATTTAAAAAACATCAATAAAATACTTGTTGGAGGTGCCGCAATTTCAAAAACAACAGAAGAGCTATTGGTTCACAACGAGCTCACGGTATTTCAAAGCTATGGAATGACAGAAACCGTTACCCATGTCGCTATTAAAAAAACAGGGTATCAAGGAGAAGCTATTTTTCGTTCTCTCGCTGGTGTACGTTTTGAGACCAATGAAAATCGTTTAAGAATCATATATCCTGGAATCAGTAACCACCCAATACAAACCAATGATCTTGTTCATTTGGAAAATCAAAACAGCTTTCAATGGCTAGGCAGGGCTGATTTTGTAATAAACTCTGGAGGTATCAAGATCTCTCCTGAACAGCTAGAGAAAAAACTTTACCAAATATTTAACTGCGAATTGATGGTCATCGGCATTGACGACGCCAAGTTAGGACAGAAGGTTAGTTTAATTATTAAGGGAGAGACCTCTGAATACCCTATCGAAAAAAGTATTTTTAAGGATCTTATTCATCCGTTTGAAATCCCAAAATCATATACCTTTATCAATGACTTCGAGAAAACCTTAAACGGTAAATTAGATCGAAATAAAACAGCTGTTAAAACCAAAGGACTTGTCTGGAAAAACATATTATAAAATTCTAAACCTGCCTGAGGGTGCTTCTAAAGCTCAAATTAAAAAGAGCTATAGAACCTTGGTAAAGCTTTACCACCCTGACGTCACAGATGACCCTAAAGCACATGATAAATATATTGAAATCAAGCAAGCATACGAAGCTTTAACGGAACCTCAGAAAAAGAAAACCTATTCTTCGAATACATCATCACGTCAGTATAAATGGAATAAATACAGAGAGCAAAGCCGAAATAAACACAGAGCTAGAAAAGAAAAAGCAGAAAAAGAAATACAAGAATTCTACACAAGTTTGCGAAAAGGATGGAGAAGAAATTGGATTAAAGCAAATATGCTCGTCGGAATGATTATTTGTTTCCTGACGATAGCCGACCAATATTCAGTACCTACACAAAGAAAAATTGCGATTCTAAGTCTTAGCAATTATTCCAGAAGTAATGAAATAATAACAGAGGAGGGGCAATTCCAACTAAAGGAGGGGCACGCCTCTATTAGAGGCAAAAATGAAGTCATCCTCTTTGAAAGTAAATACCTCAAACATGGGATGTTTGTCGCTTATCAGCATGAGGGCGTTTATGTATGGCAAAAAGTATTGTATTCACCTCAGGGACCAAGTTTCTATTGGGGTTACAAAATTATTGTATTTGTTTCCGCACTACCCCTTCTGTTTTTTATATTCTTTCGTAAAAATCATGAATGGTTTGTGTTTTTCCATTATGCGATACTGATTGTTACGACACCATGGTTGATCTATTTCATCTTGAAACACCCTATCATTATGATTATTCTTAAATTCGGAGCTGTATAAATGACAAAAAAAGAAAAAGGTGCCTATATACTAAAGGAGCTCGAATTACTTTATCCGACAACGCCTGTTCCGTTAGACCATAAAGACCCCTATACCCTACTAATCGCAGTACTCCTTTCTGCACAATGCACAGATCTGCGCGTGAATAAAATCACGCCTGCTCTCTTTAAGTTGGCGGATAACCCGTTTGATATGTGTAAGAAAAATGTAGAAGATATTCGAGCAATCATTCGTCCTTGC
>CAJJCU010000068.1 GCA_905182775.1 uncultured Flavobacteriales bacterium | reverse complement strand
AAATCCGAAGCAATTAAGAAGTTTGATGCCAATTTTGACTCTGATGTTTTTATATTTGAGCACAAATTCCTCGGGGAGTTAAACGTCAAAGTGAAAAAAGATACGGAATTAACAACAGTTGTAACCTACATGGTCTGCAATGAAGTCATGTGTCTCCCTCCTATTGACCATCTACTTTCCATTAAATTACATACAAATGAATAAGTTTTTTTCTTTTTTACTTCTCAGCCTTTTCACATTTTCAGTAGGGATGACCATTTCTCAAATTGAGCTTCCAGAAGAAAAGGTCAACGCAAAAATAAGCTTACAGCAAAATGATTGCAACCTTGAAGTCGTCATCGATGTGGATATTGTAGAAGGGTGGCACATCAATTCACACGTTTTGCCTGAAGGCTCATTCTCTATCCCTACCAATATTACGATTGAAAAAAGTAAAAACTATAAGTTTAGAACTGGAATAATAGAACCCAAACCGATCCTTGAATTTGATGAAATGGCAGACGAAATGATGAGCTATCACCATCATAAATTCAGCTTAAAGAAAAAAATAACTTCTAATTCTAAAAAGGATTATGTACTCAAAGGCGTGTTTTCATTTCAAACTTGCAACGATGTAAAATGCTTACCAGAGTACGAGCAGCCTTTCGAACTCAAAGTAAAAGCCTGTGGTCCTGTAATGGAGCTCAGAGATGACCCAAAACCATCTGTAGACGAAACCGAAAACCCGGTTATTCTTTCTGTAGACTCAGAAGAAGCGAGCCCTATGGCTTCGGATGCAGATAAAGGTGTTGAAGATAAAACAACAGACAGTACAAAAGAAAATAATGACAATTCTGAAGGAGAAAAAGAGGATCCAAAATCATTCTGGCTTATTTTTATCATCTCGTTTCTAAGTGGATTTGCAGCATTGCTAACACCATGCGTCTTCCCTATGATCCCAATGACGGTAAGTTTTTTTACCAAGCAAAGTAAATCTAAAGCTGCGGGTATTCGAAATGCCATTATTTATGGTGTTTTTATCATCTTAATATATGTTCTTCTTGGAACTTTAGTTACCAGTATTTTCGGTTATGATGCATTGAATGCGCTATCCACTGATGTAACTTTTAATCTTATTTTCTTTCTATTGCTTGTTGTATTTGCTTTTTCATTTATGGGAGCCTTTGAGATTAGACTACCTAGCTCATGGCTAAACAAGGCAGATCAAGCATCCGATAAAGGGGGTATTGTCGGAATCTTTTTTATGGCGCTCGCGCTGGCATTGGTTTCTTTTTCATGCACAGGACCAATCGTAGGTACACTGCTCGTTGAATCAGCTACCATTGGAGGAATGGCTCCATTAATTGGAATGTTTGGTTTCTCTCTGGCTCTTGCGCTACCATTTGGATTATTCGCAGCCTTCCCGGGCTGGATGAACTCTTTACCAAAATCAGGTGGATGGCTCAATACTGTCAAAGTAGTTCTTGGGTTTTTAGAATTTGCTTTTGCCTTTAAATTTCTTTCCAATGCAGATTTGGTTGTAGATGCACACCTTTTGGAAAGAGAATTATTTATTGCCATTTGGATTGGTGTATTCTTAGCCTTGAGCCTTTATCTTTTTGGTTTTATCAAAATGCCTCATGACAGCCCGTTAGAATATCTTTCTGTAGGGCGAATGATGCTTGGTCTATCCTCCCTGATCTTTGTCATCTATTTATTACCTGGAATGTGGGGTGCTCCATTAAATCTAATTAGCGGCTTTCCACCACCCACAACCTATAGCGAATCGCCACAAGGTGTCGGAGGAGGAAGCGCGAGTGCTCCTGCCCATATTGAGGGCGAAGATACCCACCCAGGACCTCATAACCTCCCACTTTTCCATGACTATGACAAAGCATTAGCTTACGCTAAGAAAGTCAATAAACCTCTATTTATTGACTTTACAGGAAAGGCTTGTGTAAACTGTCGTAAGATGGAAGGTAATGTCTGGGGCAAACCTGGCGTGATTGAAATTCTTCGTGACAAAGTGGTGATCGTTTCGTTGTATGTCGATGACAAAACAGAGCTACCCAAGAAAGAACACGAAACAGTTGAATACGCTCCAGGTAAGTTCAAGGAAATCACTCAAGTCGGACATAAATGGTCTTATTTTCAAGCAAGTAAATACAAGAAAAATACGCAGCCTTATTACATTATGATCGGTCCCGAAGGTGAGGATTTAAGTAATGGAGGTGCAGATTATGAGCACCATGGTTCAACGGACTTGTTTAAAAACTGGTTAGATGACGGTATGGCTGCTTACTTAAAAGCAAGTGCTAATAAATAATCCGCCCAGAACTTCATGAAGCTTTGTATTGCCGAGAAACCTAGTGTTGCCAAAGATTTAGCCAATATCCTTGGTGCAAATACGAGGCATGATGGATACTTCGAAGGCAACGGATACCTGGTTTCCTGGACCTTTGGACACTTATGTACTCTTAAGGAACCACAAGATTATAAAGACCATTGGAAGTATTGGAAGATTGAGGATTTACCCATTTTCCCAGAGCGATTTGGTATTAAAATCAAAAACAATCAAGGCATCCAAAAACAATTTGAACTCATCACAAAGCTCGTAGCCAAAGCCACAGAAGTAATTAATTGCGGGGATGCTGGCCAAGAGGGAGAGGTGATTCAGCGTTGGGTACTACTGAAAGCAAACTGTCAGGTACCTGTTAAAAGACTTTGGATTTCTTCTTTGACCGAAGAGGCAATTAAAAATGGATTCAAGAAGCTTCAAGATGCCTCCAAATACGACAACTTATTTGCAGCGGGAAATTCCCGTGCAATTGGAGATTGGGTCTTGGGTATTAACGGAACGCGTTTGTATACAAAGAAATTCGGAAAAGACAAGACAACCTTATCCGTCGGCCGTGTTCAAACACCCACGCTCGCCATGATTGTGAATAGACATCATGAGATCAGTAGCTTCACTGTTGAACATTTTTGGGAATTAAAAACAAATTATCGGGATACCGAATTCACGTGTCAAATCAAGCGTCTGAATAGCAAGAAGCGAGCTGAAGAGGGGATTGCATATATAACAGATAAACCGTTTGAAATAGTCTCCTATGAACAAAAAGAGGGAAAAGAAAACAACCCGAGACTTTATGACCTCACCTCTATACAGGTAGATGCGAACAAAAAATTTGGGTATACCGCTGATGAAACACTTAAAACCGTTCAAAGCCTTTACGAAAAAAAACTAGTGACCTATCCAAGAGTAGACACAACCTACCTCGCTGAAGACCTCCACCCAAAGATGCCACAGGTATTAAAAAATCTCAAGCAATATGAACAACTCGTAAACCCTATCCTTCAGAAACCGATTCCTAAAAGCAAAACCATATTTAACGACAAAAAAATAACGGACCATCACGCGATCATCCCAACTGGGGTTAATGGTCAAGGGATTTCTGGGTTCGAAGAAAAAGTATACGACCTTATTTGTAAAAGATTCATTGCTGTTTTCTACCCTCCATGCAAGGTATCCAATACGACAGTACTCGGGAAGGTGGAGGAATTAGAATTTAAAACATCGGGCAAACAAATTATCGATCCGGGTTGGCGTATTGTATATACCCAAAAAGAGAATAAGGAAAGTGAGGAGGATACAAGCTCTAAAGAATCAACAAAGGATGTCGTACTTCCGAATTTTGAGAAAGGAGAGCAAGGACCGCACAAGCCATTTATTCATGAAGGTAAAACCAGTCCTCCCAAATACTTCACAGAAGCTTCTTTACTAAGAAGTATGGAATCCGCTGGAAAGTTTGTAGAAGATGAAGAAATGCGTGATCTAATGAAAGAAAATGGAATCGGCAGACCATCGACACGTGCCAACATCATTGAAACTCTCTTTCGTAGAAAATATATTGAACGAAAAAAGAAAAACATTCATGCCACACCCCTTGGAATACAATTGATTGGAACCATTAAAAATGACCTACTAAAAAGCCCGGAACTAACAGGCCAGTGGGAATATAAATTAAGGCAAATAGAAAAGGGGACGTACAGCCCACAAGAATTCAAGCAAGAATTATTTCAAATGATCCGAAAGTTAACGGATGAAGTGATTTTTAACTAAAGTGGTGCGTAGTGATAAATCGTATTATCGACAGACTGATCTTTTAAAACGAGAACCTTTTTACTCAATGAAATAACCCTAAGGTTTTTACTTGGACTTTTTTGTAAGATTGTTTGTTTATTGAAATTACCCCCCAATGCATAAGCCCAGGTCCAAGTTCCAACAACAGTATCAGCATCAAATTCCCCATCCCCATCCAAATCAAATTGATCACCTGAACCCAATAACTGGGGGTTGTTTCCAATCCTTGTAAACGTAGAATCAGTTCCATCTATGGCGAAGCTAATGTGATCGAAAACCTCAAATTCTAAACCTTCAGCATCTATTGCTTTCACACAACGCCAGGTTGTTCCCATTAAACGTTTTTCAGGAGATTTAAAGGTAATAAACGGGCGTTTATATTTTCCGCATGACAATAGTAAAATAAGGACAGAAAGGGATAGAACTATTTTCATGACATTTGATTTTGTTTAGCAAATATAAGGAATCACATTCTTTTAGGCGAACGAATCCCGAAAATTTCTAGACTTTTTTGAATCACACTGGCAACAGACTTGCTTAAAACCAATCTATTAGACCTTATAGAATCATCTGTTTCAGGTAGTATCTTGACATTTTGATAAAACTGATTGTAAAGCTTAACCAATTCATAGCAATAAGCTGAAATGGTCGAAGGCGTATAGGATTTCGATGCATCATGGATTGCTATTGAGTACCTCGAAAGATGCTTTATTACCTCTATTTCGCTTTTAATGAGTGTGGTGTTTTGTGAAACCTGAGGATTGAAAGTTCCTGCTTTTTTCAATAAGGAGCAGATCCTAGCATAAGTATATTGTATAAAAGGCCCAGTATTACCATTCAAGTCAATGGACTCTTGAGGATTAAACATCATTCTTTTCTTAGGGTCAACCTTTAAAAGGTAATACTTCAAGCCGGACATGCCAATTTGATGGTATAATAAATCCTTTTCTTCAGAAGACATATCATCGAGATGACCACGCTCTTGGGTCATTATACGTGCCGCATCAATAACATCAGCCATGAGATCATCGGCATCTACAACGGTACCCTCTCTAGACTTCATCTTCCCTGTAGGAAGATCTACCATTCCATAGGAGAGATGGTGGCAATTATCTGCCCAGGCATAGCCGAGCTTTTTAAGAATTAAAAACAAGACCTTAAAATGATAATCCTGTTCATTACCAACAGTATAAACCATGCCATCTATTTCTGGGAAATCCTTAAAGCGGTCAATTGCGGTTCCAATATCTTGAGTCATATAAACTGCCGTTCCATCTGATCGAAGGACAATTTTCTCATCCAAACCATCATCTGTTAGGTCAATCCAAACCGAGCCGTCTTCTTTTTTGTAAAACACTTTTTTCTGTAAGCCTTCCTGAACCACATCCTTACCAAGGGCATAGGTATCTGATTCATAATAGAGCTTATCAAAAGAAACCCCCATCGTTTCATAGGTGTGCTCAAAACCTTTATAAACCCAACCATTCATGGTGCTCCATAATAAATAAACTTGAGGATCTCTGGCCTCCCATTTAATAAGCATATCCTTCGCCTCTTTCATTAAAGGGGATTGAGACTTAGCTAGTTCTTTTAATTTGGCATCGATAGCTGCTTTTTGTTCTTCCTTTTTGCCTTCTCGGATAGTCTGTAGCTTTTCTACCTCTTCTTTGATTTGAGAATCAATAGCACCACCCAACCATGCATCAAGAATTGAAGCGGCCTCTATATTAAGTTGTTGATCAAAAGCAACATAATACTTTCCTACGAGTTTATCGCCTTTCAAACCTGTGTTATCAGGTGTTTCTCTCTCTCCTTTAGGATTTAATGGGGAGAATTTTTCCCAAGCAATCATACTTTTACAAATATGAATTCCACGGTCATTAATAATTTGTGTACGTATAACAGAATGTCCATTCGCCTCTAGAATGGATGCTACTGCATCACCCAAGAAGATATTTCGCAAATGGCCTAAATGCAAAGGCTTGTTGGTGTTAGGAGACGAATATTCCACCATTACAAGTGGTTTAGATTTCGGCTCAGCAAGCCCGTACCCATCTTTGGAACATAGACTGAGTTGCTCCAACCAATAAGAATCTTTCAAACTTAGATTTAAAAACCCTTTTAGGGCTTCATAGCTCAATATTTCATCTAGATGCTCTTCAAGGAAAGCTCCAATTTTATTACCGGCAGCCTCTGGATTGCATTTGAGTAGCTTCACAAAAGGAAAAACAACGAGCGTCAAATCTCCATCAACATCCTTTCGAGTGGGTTGGAATTGAATCATACTTTCAGAAACATCCATTCCAAATAAAGAGGCACTGTGCTCTATTAATAAACTTTTAATCTTTTGCTCCATAGTCATGGTCTTGCATTGCATCACAAGACTGCGCAAATTTAAAGATTTACCTGCAATCGAGCATTTTATTTTAAGAAGTCTTTGAAAATACTATATTTGCGGCCAATGGGGATGTAGCTCAGCTGGCTAGAGCGCTTGACTGGCAGTCAAGAGGTCGTGGGTTCGACTCCCATCTTCTCCACAATCAAAAGGCTCAGTAAAACCAAATATTACTGGGCTTTTTCATTCTGAAATTTCATGATCTTTATGAAACATAAGATATTTCGCCTTCAGGCTTGATTGATATCACAACATAAATTTTGTATCTTTAAGATATATGCGAACGCCAATTATCGCTTTTGTTCTTGCGCTATCGATAGGGAATTCATTTGGTCTTATTTCTCAAGATCTATATTCCATTAGAGATAATAACTGCGAC
>CAJJCU010000067.1 GCA_905182775.1 uncultured Flavobacteriales bacterium | reverse complement strand
TATTACGGCGTTAAAGCCAATTTTTCGTGCAGGTTCCAGTTTGAAAATTTATCAAGAAACTTATCTTAGAGCGTCTTATGGTCAAGGGTATCGTTTCCCAACGATTACAGAGCGATTCATTCGTACTGGAGTTGGTAATTTTGGTGTCTTCCCAAATCAAAACCTACTTCCAGAGAGCAGCTGGAATGCAGAAATAGGAATCAAGCAAGGCGTAAAGATTGGCGGGATCTATGGTTATCTTGACTTGGCGGGATTTTGGCAGGAATACCAGAATACAATTGAGTATATGTTTGGTATTTGGAATGAGCTCACTAATGTTCAAGCAATGGGTTCAAGTGCAGGGTTTATGTTTTTAAACACAGGAGATTCTCGGGTGGTTGGAATAGATGCTTCTTTCGCAGGGTTTGCAGAGTTTAAAAAGAACCATAAAATGAGTTTCCTTTTGGGTTATAATTATATAGTCCCCAAAACCTTAACCCCTGATTATGTCTATGCGATTGACTCCAACCAGCGGGAGTTTAGTTACAACTCAACCTCATTAGATCCTTCTGCAGGCATTTTGAAATATCGATTTTTACATAATGCTAAAATGGATATTGAATATTCTTGGAAAAAGAAATTTTCAATTGGTGCCAGCGCAAAATACTTTTCTAAAATGGTTAACATGGATAGGATTATAAAAGAGTTTGAAGAATTTACAGTTGACCAACAATATCTTCAGGATATTCAGTATATGGATTATTTTGAGAACCACCGTTTTGGAAATTGGATCTTTGATGCTCGAGTTTCATTTAGATTTTCTACTTCGCACAAGCTTGCGCTGATTGGGAGTAATATTTTAAATCGTACGTATTCTTTAAGGCCTCTAAAAATAGAGTCTCCACGGACGATTTCTGTCCAATACACCTATAAAATCGAAGGAAAGAAGTAGTTTATTTGTTAAGCTGAATTCTTAAGAGGGTTAAAGCACTGAGTACCGTCATTTTTAAATTCCGTTCTCTGTTATTAGAGAATTGATGCTTTTTTGTAATGGTACCTTCTTTTGTGGCTATTGCAATCCATACTAAGCCTACAGGTTTAGTTTCGGTACCTCCAGCAGGTCCAGCAATTCCTGTAGTGGATATACAGATATCGGCACCGATAATCCCGCGTCCATTTTGTGCCATTTCGATGGCAACTTCTTCACTAACTGCGCCGTGTTTTTTAATGAACTCCGCGGGAACATTGGCTAAGGTCGTTTTTAGCTTATAGGAATAGGTAAGAAGGGCACCAAGGTAATAGGAGGAAGCTCCTGGAATACTGCTAATTTGGCTAGCAAGTAAACCTGATGTACAACTTTCAACAGTTCCAATAGTTAGGTTTTTATCGATCAAACGCTTGCCTATCACAGATGGCAGTGTGTCTTTGTCATAACCGAAAAAATGATGGGGAATTTCATTCTCTAAATCAAGAAAGAGCTGGTTGATTTTAGACTCATCTCCAATCCCATTTGGAGATGATATTCGGAGCTTAACGATACCTGGAGAAGGTAGGTAGGCTAGTGAAAAATTATTAGCATAGACTTTTGTCTCCCAATCTGCTATTTTCTCTGCCAGAAAGGATTCACCCAAACCTGATGTTAATGCTGTTTTATGGTATAAGGATTCAAGTTTAAAACGATTTTTCAGCATCGGAATAGCCTGCTCTTCCATGATGCCTTGCATTTCATAGGGTACCCCAGGTAAACTAATGTAAATTTTATTATTCTTTTCAAACCACATTCCCGCCGCAGTCCCAAAATCGTTTTCTAAAATGAGGCAATCCACTGGAAGCTCAGCCTGCTTATAATTCGATGCAAGCATAGGCCTGTCTCTTTGTGCAAAGAAGGCCTCAATCTTACCAAGAGTATGTGGATCTTGTTTTAAAGCACTCCCAAAGTATTCACACAAGGTATACTTAGTGATGTCATCTTTTGTGGGCCCTAAACCTCCGGTGATAATAACACAATCTGTATTCGAATTGATACTGTCGAGGCTCGCAATTATTTCTTCTTTCTTATCGCTAATAGCGACTGTTCTTATAATATCTGCTCCGGCCTTGGAAAGGGATTCGCCAAGCCAAGACGCATTGGTGTTAATTGTTTGTCCGATAAGTAATTCATCGCCAATGGAGATTAACTCTACTTTCATTTTTTTGAGAATTTTGCAATGGACTCAATATGACCCGTGTGGGGAAATTGATCGACCAGGCTGTATTTTTCTAAAACATATCCTGCTTCTAAAAGGGTTGAAGCATCTCGGGCTTGAGTTGATGGGTTACATGAGATGTATACAATATTTGTTGCGCCAAGGTCGATGACTTTCAGTAGTGTTTTTGGAGCAATACCTGCGCGCGGCGGATCAAGAACTAAGGTGTCTATTTTCCCCTGATATTTCGGGTTGAATTTTAAGAATTTCCCTACATCTGCTGCAAAAAACTGTGTATTTAATATGCCATTACTTATGGCATTATTCTTTGCATCTTCAATAGCTTCAGGGACAATATCTACGCCAATAATGGAGACTCTAGAGTTTCTTTTTGCCATAAGTTGGGCAATGGTTCCTGTACCACAGAATAAGTCCATAACGACCTTGTCTTCACGAATATCTTGTTCAAAAACATAGTCTAAGGCCTTGTTGTAAAGACGTTCAGCGCATTTTGGGTTCGTTTGGAAGAAACTCTCCATTCTCATTTGGAATTTCAATCCAAGAAGCTCTTCTTGTATAATATCTTTTCCGAAAAGAAGAATGCTTTGTCCATTTTCAATTTTAGCGCGATCTGCTACATTGTCGTTAATTGTGTGTAAAAGACCTGCGACCCTTTCGCCCATGAGGCCTTTAATAAATTCAGAAAAGGCCTTTGAGTCAAAATCCTTTAAATCTTCTGAGGCCGTTACTAGGTTGACAAGGAGTTTGTCAGAAGCGAATGACTTTCTTACGACCAAATGTCTGAAAAAGCCAGTTTTCTGAGGAGGGTGCCATGCCTTTAGATTGGTTTTCTCTAAATAATCCCTGATCAGTTTTAATTTCTCTTCCCACTCTTGATCAAAAAGTCCTGAAGCTTTATTTAAGCTTTCTACTTTCCACCAAGTTCCTCTTCTCTTAAAGCCTAGAGCAAATGCATCGTCTTTTTCTGAATCACTTTCAAGGCAATGTTCAATAGACGAAAAACTGTATTCCATTTTGTTCCTATAAAAGAAATGATCTGGTGCGGAAATAAACGTGTCAAATATTTCGTTTACATTCTCAATACCAGAAAGTCTACTGAAAGTATCAAGTGTGGATTCTTTTTTGACCCGCTCTTGTTGTTTTATGGGCACATATATGTATGGTGCTCCCGAAATTGGTTGGTATTCATTAATCACTTCAACGGGTGACCTTTCCAATATGTCAAGTAATTTGGCTTCGTAATACTTCTTCTTTTTCGCAGAAATAATTACGTGAACTTTTTGCCCCGGATAGGCACTAGGCACAAAGACGACAGTTCTCTGGTCGTCAGATTCTATTTTGGATATTCCTTTTCCACCAAAGGCAAAGTCAGTGATTTCTAGGTCAATTTTATCTCCTCTTTTAAACATCTTAAATCATTCCGCGTATCACACCTTTGTCCGATGTACTAATAAAATCTAGAATTTCATTTCGAACAGCACTTTCAGGTATATTTTGTTTTATAGCTTCGATCCCCTTAGAGATATTACTGTTTTGAATATACAAGATTCTGTATAAATCTTCTATTTCGCGAACGGTCTTTTCCGAAAAACCTCTACGTCTTAATCCTACTGAGTTTACTCCAGCAAATGTCAAGGGTTCTCGTGCTGCTTTGATGTAGGGAGGTATGTTTTTACGAATGAGTGAGGCACCACCGATAAAGGTATGCTTCCCTATATGGGTAAATTGTTGGGCG
>CAJJCU010000066.1 GCA_905182775.1 uncultured Flavobacteriales bacterium | reverse complement strand
CGCACCCAGTCTCATCGTACCACCTTTATCTGAAACATCTTTTTGGTCTTCCATCATTGCAATAACAGGAGCATTGGTTTTATCTGCAATCTCCGTTGTATTTGCATCTTCAAGCTGCAGTACATTACGAGCAAACTCAATTACAGCACATTGCATACCTAAACAGATTCCTAAAAATGGAATTCCAGACTCTCTTGCAAATTGTACGGCATCTATTTTTCCCGAAACTCCTCTTGACCCAAAGCCAGGAGCTACAAGAATACCATCCATTTCAGAAAGCTCTTTTTTAGCATTGTTTTTATCTAAATCATCTGAATGAATCCAATGAAGATTCACCTTGCATTCATTTGAAACACCTGCATGTATAAAAGCTTCGCTAATTGATTTGTAAGAGTCTTTTAGTTCGACATACTTTCCTATAAGCGCAATTTTAACCTCTGTCTTAGGGTTTTTTAGGCGGTCTAAAAAGGTCTTCCATTTTTTTAATTCTGGAGGTGATTTTTTAGACAATCCTAATTTATCTAAAACAACACTATCCAATTCCTCGGATTGCATCAAAAGAGGCACGTCGTATATTGAGGAAGCATCTTTGGCTTCAATAACGGCATTCATAGATACATTACAGAATTTAGCGATTTTCCTTCTTAAATTCATATCAAGTTCATGTTCAGTACGGCAGCATAATATATCCGGCTGAACACCAAGTTCTAGTAAGGCTTTAACGGAGTGTTGTGTAGGTTTCGTTTTTAATTCTCCTGCAGCAGCGAGGTAGGGGATGAGTGTCAGATGGACAACCAAACAAGCACTTTCATACTCCCACATCATTTGCCGTACAGCTTCTATATAGGGTAGGGATTCTATATCCCCAACAGTACCTCCAATTTCCGTAATTACAATGTCATACTTATTGTTTTTTGACAACAGCTGTATTCTTTGCTTGATTTCGTCTGTAATATGGGGCACCACTTGAACCGTCTTTCCTAAGAATTCACCTTTTCGTTCTTTTTGAATAACGGATTGATAGATTCTTCCCGTTGTGATATTGTTGGCCTGCGAAGTGGGGACATTTAAAAAACGCTCATAATGACCAAGGTCTAAATCCGTTTCCGCTCCATCATCGGTGACGTAGCACTCTCCATGCTCATATGGATTAAGAGTTCCCGGATCAATATTGATGTATGGGTCGAGTTTCTGTATGGTAACAGAATACCCCCGGGCCTGTAATAATTTCGCTAATGATGCTGCTATAATACCTTTACCAAGAGAAGATGTAACCCCACCTGTTACGAAAATATACTTAACTGAATTCGACATATAAATAAATTGTAACTATGGGCATCAAAGTTAATATAACAATATGAGCCTACAATTTATTTCAACCATTTTTATCAATGTTGAAATGAGATTACTTGTTGTAGATTATTTAGCCCAAGTTTTGTAGTCGGAAATCTGTTCTGGACGGTTTTGCTCAACCGCACTAAGAGGCTCACATTCATTAAGGTGATTTTCATTATCAAAAGGGAGCTTTTGGTAATATTTAGTCCCATCTGTTTTCCACTCGATTTGCTCCTGAGTAAGTGACCGAATCACCTTTGCAGGATTTCCAACCGCCAAGCTATTTGGAGGGATTGTCTGTTTTGAAGAGACAAAGGATAGAGCTCCAATAATAGAATTCGCTCCAATAACTGCGTCATCCATTACAACCGAATTCATACCGATTAGACAATTTTCTTGTAAAACTGCACCGTGAATAACTGCACCGTGTCCCACATGTGCATTTTTATGTAAAAGAACCATGGTACCTGGAAACATATGTACAACACAATTTTCTTGAACATTACAGCCATCTTCAATTAAGATCTTTCCCCAATCACCACGAAGAACAGCTCCTGGACCAATGTATACCTTTTCACGAATAATCACATTTCCAATAAGTACGGCTGTTGGATGGACATAGCTTGATGTTGAAACTACAGGTGTCCAATCTTTAAATTTATAGCAAGGCATAAAAAAGGTTTAAGCAAATTTACTCAAAGTAATGTAGGATTCAAATTAGGGTTTAAGGCTATGAAGCGTTAATTCAATTATCTTTAAGCCTCAAATCAATAATCATGAAGTTTACATTTGCCCTTTTTTTTCTTTTTTTTCTCAGCTCGGCTTTACATAGTCAAAAGAATGTTGAATTAATTATGGTGAAAGACCTCAAAGAAATGATTGTGAAGGATGAATTTCAGATCTTAGATGTCCGTACCGCCAAAGAATTTAAGAGTGGTTTTATTAAGGGCGCCGTTAATATTGATTATTGGGATCCAGAATTCTCTAATCTGATCAAGAACCAGTTTGACAAAAAGAAGCCTCTTATTGTTTATTGTGCTGGTGGTGGAAGAAGCGCTATGGCTTGTGACAAACTCTCTCAGCAAGGATTCAAAATCCTCTTGGACGTGGATGGAGGGTATGAGGCTTACATAGAATAGGAATCTTATTATTTTATTATTGAATTATCATCTGGCGACGAGGGATTGTTTTGATAGAACATACACGCTAATACTCTATTTAACATAATATTAATTATAACACAGAATGATGTAATTATGAATACTCATAAAGGATTGCAAGAATATCACATAAGAAACAAATACATGAGTAAGAAAGTTAAAGCCAAAGATTTGAATAATTCTCCCAAACATAAATAACATATTGAAAGAAAATTGTTATAATTTTAAAGCAATAAACTAGAACAGTGTTTCACTCCCAACAAATCTTCGTGCTATTTATTGCGCTTGCATTTACGTCATGTGTAGGTCCTAGAAAGTTAAATGAGCACAATTCCTGGTCAGTTGAATTCAGTAAAGGAAATTGTATGGATGTCTGTGATTCCTATGATATTTATATCGACCATTCCCGAAAATATATCTATAAAGGACATTATAATGTTAAATATATTGGTGAAAAAACGGGTTTTATTTCTAGTAATCAGCACTATAAATTAAAGAAGCTTCTGGATTCATTAGATTGGATTTCTTATAAACCTCAATACGGCTCACCGGGAACAGGAATTCAACGAAAGGCTCTTTTATTTAGCTCAAAAAATCAAATAAGATCAGTCACATACTATCGATTAGAACCACAACAAATTAGAGATTTAGAATTATTCATTGATCAATTAATAACATTAGATGACATTTAAAAACGGAGTTTTATCCGCAACAATCCTACTATTTAATCTTAGCTGTTTTTCTCAGACGGGTACATTTACGCAAGTAGAAAAAAAAATTAAAGGACAAGCCTCTCATTCAGATTTAGAGCAAACCAAAGGTTGGAAAGCTGAGCATCGATGGCTCAATGAATTCAATAAAAGAGTTGACCCCAATGGAAACTTCTATGAGGGTTCGGTGTTTTATGATGAAGCCATTCGGTTATCCAAACACAAAGTCAATACGGGGTCAAAAACATCTGGATGGATACCTGTTGGACCTATACAACGAGCAGACGCATCACTTACAAAAGGAATGGGGCGCATTAATTGTATAGCCTTTCATCCTAGCGACCCAAATATCTATTGGGTTGGAGTTGCCCAAGGTGGCGTTTGGAAAACCAGTAATGATGGACAAAGTTGGACGCCACTCACAGATGACTTACCCATACTGCGAATCAGCGATATTGCAGTAAACCCAAACAATCCAGATGTAATCTATATCTGTATTGGAGATTACGCCTACTTGGATTCAGGATTGGACTTGGATGACAGAAAACGGCATTCACATTACGGAATGGGTGTGTATAAAACAACCAATGGTGGAGATTCATGGGGACCAACGGGCTTGACCTACCAATTGACTGAATTAGATGGCTCATTGATGCGAAGAGTCTTTGTGAATCCTTTGAATGAAAACGAGTTGGTAGCAGGTGGTATTGGCGGGATTTTCACCTCTGTTGATGCGGGTGAGAATTGGACAATCATCAATGACAGCCTCATTAGAGATCTTAAAATGGACCCAAACAATCCAAATACCCTTTATGCTTCCACTGGATATCTCAGTAATTCTAATAACGGTATTGCTGGGATTATGAAGTCTACAGATTTTGGCGCAAATTGGACGTGGCTAGACACAGGGATTCCAACAACAGGATCGGTATTGCGAATTGAGATAGCGATTGCTGCTTCAAATTCGGATCACTTATACGCGATAGCAGCTGATAGTATTAGTGGTTTCTATGGTTTATATAGTTCACTTGACGCCGGGCAGTCTTGGGAATATAGTGATGCGGGGCAAAAAAACATCTTAGAATGGTATGAAGGGGCCAATCCTGGCGGACAAGGTTGGTATGACTTATCAATAACTGTTGACCCTTTGGATGAAAACAGAATTTTTACTGGGGGTGTGAATATTTGGGGCTCTTCCGATGGAGGCGTCACTTTTGATGGTGTTTCAATGTGGTGGGATTTAGCCGGTCCTGGATTACATGCCGACCAACACCAAATAAAACACAATCCCTTAAACGGTAAGTTTTTCGTTTGTAATGACGGTGGATTGGTCAGGACAAGTAATATTGAAATCGGATCATGGGATGATGCCTTTAATACGCCTGGTTATAGTTGGCCAACGGTATGGGAATATATGAGCGATGGAATGCAAACGAGTTCATTTTATACAGTTGGCGTTAGCGAAGGGAATCCTGGTAGTTTTATCTCTGGTGCTCAGGATAATTCTACTTACTACAATAACAATGGGGATTGGTCCAATTTATTTGGAGGTGATGGAATGGATGCCCTACTCCACCCTACCGATTCTGATATCATCTTCGGATCAAGCCAGTACGGCAGAATACTTTACTCTCTTAACGGTGGTAATACTTACATTCAAATGAATAAACCAAATGAAGAAGATGGCGAATGGGTAACACCATTTATGTATAAGCCTGGAGCGACTGATCTTGTTTACGCTGGGTTTGGAAATTTATACAATGCATACCCAGGAGATGATTTTCAAAATGCGATGTCCAATTTCGATTATATGTCTGGAGCAAATGTGCCTGCACCTATTTCTAATTTTAATGTTTCAGAATCGGATCAATCTACAATCTATGTTGCTAAGCGGGTTTATTACTCCTACAATCAGCTGAGCGAATTTTGGATAACCGAAAATGAAGGGGGCTCGTGGTCTAATAAAACAGAAGGATTGCCAGATAGTCTGTACTTCACCCACGTTGAAATTGACGATGATAACCCACTTAGTGTTTGGGTTGCTGTTGCGGGGTTTGAATCAGGAAAGCATGTTTATCATTCTTTAGATGGTGGTGATAACTGGACGAATATCACTTATGACCTGCCAAACTTACCGGTTAACTGTATTCTTCATTATGACAACTCTTTGTATAACACGGTTTATGTCGCTACAGATATAGGTGTTTATTATAGCAATGACACTCTTTTTAGTTGGCTGCCTTATAACTTGAATTTACCGAATGTCATTGTTTCTGATCTGGAGATTAATTATTCTGAAAACAAGATTTATGCTGCGACTTTTGGAAGAGGCGTATGGAAAACAGATGTGCTTCCTGACTCTTTTAATAACAATGCAGCGATTGATGAGCTCGATGATTTAATGGATTTAAACATTGAATTGTCCCCAAACCCAAATGATGGAAACTTTTCTTTATCCATCCATGGGTTTGAACATAACACCCTCGGATTAGATATCGTTGATGTTATGGGGAGTGTGATTCATTCCAAAGAACTACATATGACGAATGCAGGGATTAAAACGCTATTAGAATATGATTTACCGGACGGTATGTACTTCTTAAAGATTTCTGAGGGCAACCAAATGCGCGTAATAAGGTTTATTGTGAATTAAAGTACATCTTATCATTAAATCCAGTAGGCATTATGAATAAGACGATTCAACGATTCAAAGGCTATTTGAATACACCTTCACTATGGTCGCACAATTCAGTTCAGCATTTAGATCAGTTCGAATTGCTAAAGCGTGATATGGAGACAAGTGAAATTGATGTTCCTGATCAAATTCGCTTGGGAAAACTCGTTGAACGCTTCGTTTATTATGAGCTAGAACAAAACCCCTCTTTTGAGATGATCGCAAAAAGCCTCCAGGTAATCAAAAATAAGGTGACAATTGGTGAAATTGACTGTATAATAAAGTATTTAGAATCCTTTATTCATTTAGAGATCGTATATAAGTTTTACCTATACGATGCTTCAATAGGTACTTTAGAAATAGATAAATGGATCGGCCCCAACAGAAATGATAGTTTAACCAAAAAACTAAATAAATTAACCCAAAAACAGCTCCCTTTAATTAGCCATCCCAGAACAAAAGAGCTCCTACTCGACCTCGGCATTAATTTGCTTTCACTGCATCAAAAAGTACTCTTTAAAGCCCAGCTATATATCCCTAGAGCTCTAAAAAACAATTCATTTGAAATCATAAACCAAAACTGTATTACGGGTTTTTATATTGGAATGGACGAGTATCATTCAATGCATGGTCAATTGTTTTACATGCCCCAGAAGCTAGATTGGCTCATTACCCCTCACCTTAATGTT
>CAJJCU010000065.1 GCA_905182775.1 uncultured Flavobacteriales bacterium | reverse complement strand
TTTGGAATCGTTTGTTCCCGTAATTATTTTAATTGGCTTACTTGCTTTTAATGTCTATGTTTTTGATGATGCCACGGGTGGGCCGAATCAGATTGCATTGCTATTTGGAGCCGTAATTGCTGCTGCCATTGGTATTCGTCAAGGTTTTAAATGGAAAGCAATCCAAGATGGTATGATCAATAGTATTAAGTCTGCATTGGGCGCAGTTCTTATTCTTCTGGTAATTGGAGCGCTTAGTGGAACTTGGATGGTCTCTGGTGTTGTTCCTACGATGATTTATTATGGTTTAGATATTTTAAGCCCTAGATTTTTTCTATTCGCAACATGCATCATCTGCGCAATTGTCGCACTTGCCACAGGTAGTTCTTGGAGTACAATAGGTACTGTTGGTCTTGCTTTACTTGGGATAGGAAGTGTTATGGGAATCAGTGAGGGAATGATTGTGGGGGCTATTATTTCAGGTGCCTATTTTGGAGATAAAATGTCTCCTTTATCAGATACTACCAACCTTGCGCCAGCAATGGCAGGTACTGATTTATTTACCCACATTCGCTATATGACCTATACTACGGTTCCAACACTTATTATTACGCTTATCATATTTTTGTTTTTGGGTCTTTCATTGGATTCTAAAGTTGATCTTGCTGGAATTGAGAGCATGCAAGGAACATTAAGTCAGACATTTTTGATTTCACCATGGTTGTTTCTTGTTCCTGCAGTAGTTATAGGCCTAATTATGCTCAAGGTAGATGCATTGCCTGCATTGTTCTTTGGGGCAATAGCGGGAGGGATCGCTGCTATTGTAGCCCAACCGAATGTTGTAAATGAGCTTTCAGGAATTACGGATAATTATTTCATGTCTTCTTACCAAACTTTTTTTAATGTCATTGCAGACAGGACTCAAATTGATACTGGTGTCAATGAGGTCAATGAATTGATAGGGACAAAAGGAATGAAGGGAATGCTCAATACTATTTGGCTGGTTCTTTGCTCAATGTGCTTCGGAGGAGCCATGGAGGTGACAGGAATGCTTAAAAAAATCACATCTAGTTTTATAAGTAGTGTCGAGTCAGGAGGGTCCTTGATTGCCAAAACGGCGGGTACTTGTATCTTTTTTAATGCGACTACATCTGACCAGTATTTAGCGATTGTAGTGCCTGGTAGAATGTTCTCTAAAGAATTCGAGGACAGGGGTTTAAAGCCTGAGAATTTAAGTAGAACTTTAGAAGATTCGGGCACTGTGACTTCCCCTTTAATTCCTTGGAATACTTGCGGAGCGTATCATGCCGGAGTGCTGGGTGTTGCAACAGGAACTTATTGGATGTTTTGCTTCTTTAATCTGATTAGTCCTGTAATGACAATCCTCTATGGTTTTTTAAATATTCGAATCAGAAGGTATTCAAAAGAAGAAATGGAAGCGATTAAATTGGAGCAGTCTAGGACAGTTTAAGAGCTCTTTCTATGCCGTCAATGAGTGCGTGAATCACTTTGATATGAATTTCTTGGACACGGTCTGCAAAGTCCGTATGTGGTGCACGAATTTCGATCGAGGCTAAATCTGCTAAAAGCCCTCCATCTTTTCCTGTTAATACAACGGTATTGATGCCTTTATTTTTTGCGGCTTCCACGGCGCGAATTACATTATTAGAATTTCCTGATGTGGAAATCCCAAGTAAAACATCTCCTTTATTACCAATAGCTTCTACGTATCTTGAAAAGATAAATTCGTATCCGTAATCGTTGGCTACACAAGAAATATGGCTTGGGTCGGAAATAGAAACAGCTGCAAGTGCTTTTCGATCGTTTCTAAAGCGTCCACTAAGCTCTTCTGCGAAGTGCATCGCATCACACATGGAGCCACCATTTCCACAACTAATGATTTTGTGCCCATTGTTTAGTGCTTCAACCATCAAATGAATCGCTTTCTCTATTGAAGCCATATTGGCTTTATTATTGAATTTGTTCAGAACCTCAGCGGCTTCGTCGAAATGCTTTTGTATTGCTTCTTTGCTCATAGTGTTTCTTGGTATAAAGGTAAGTAATATAGACTGAATGAACGTTTATTTGTTTTGTATCTTTGTTTTATGCGTAATCAAAATCTATTCAAGGATAAAGTCGTTTGGCTAACTGGAGCGAGCTCTGGTATCGGAAAGGAGCTGAGTATTCAACTTGCCGGACTCGGTGCCAAGTTGGTTTTATCTTCGCGTAAAGAACCTCTTTTAGAAAGTTTAAAGAACGATCTTATAAATCAAGATGAGCATATGGTTTTGCCAATGGACCTTGCAGCGCCGGATGGGTTCGAGGCACTTCGGGATAAGGTTCTCGATCGCTATGGATGCATTGATTTTCTTATCCAGAATGGAGGAATTAGTCAGCGTGGTACGGCAGCAGACTCTTCTGAAGAAGTGATCAGAAAGATTATGGAAGTGAATTTTTTCGGCAATGTACTTTTGACCAAGCTCGTCCTACCTGAGCTGCGTAAAAGTAAAGGTCAGATTTTAGTTATTAGTAGTATTGCGGGTAAGTTTGGTTTCTTTTTAAGATCGAGTTATAGTGCTTCTAAGCATGCGCTTCATGGGTATTATGAATCTCTAGCTTTAGAAGAAGAAGACAATGGTATTTCCGTTACGATTGCTTGTCCAGGAAAAATTAATACACCTATTTCTACTAACGCCTTGGGGGCAGATGGACAGAAACATGGGCAGATGGATCACAATCAAGAAACAGGAATGCCTGTAGGAGTTTGTGTATCGCAATTGTTAAAAGCGTTATCGAAAAAGAAAAGAGAGGTTTTGATTGGGAATAAAGAAATTAAGGCGGTGACCTTGAAAAGGTTTTTACCTGCGTTATTTTGGAGAATCATTAAGAAGCAATCTGCTACTTAAGTGCATAAAAAAAGCCATCAAATCTTGATGGCCTTTAAAAAAATCTAGTTAATTCTTAGTTAACGCTTGACGATAAGTCAGCACCTGCTTTGAATTTCACTGTGTTTTTAGCTGCGATTTGGATAACTGCACCTGTTTTAGGGTTACGTCCAGCTCTTGCAGCACGGTTTGTGATAGAAAAAGAACCAAAACCTACTAAAGAAATTCTGTCTTGTTTTTTCAATGCACCAGTTGTAGCGCTTACAAATGCATCTAATGCTTTCTTTGCGTCAGCTTTAGATAATCCAGCGTCACTTGCCATCGCGTCAATTAATTCTGCTTTGTTCATAATG
>CAJJCU010000064.1 GCA_905182775.1 uncultured Flavobacteriales bacterium | reverse complement strand
GATGCCAGAGGTGTTCATGTCGGGAATGCAGCACAATCTACCTATGCAGCAAGCCTGAGATTTACATTTATTAAAGATGGGTATATCAAAATAAAATACACCCTATTTGACCGCTATTACAGTGATTTTAACCCCAATACTCTAGCAGGAGCGACAGCTGGAAAAGACTCCTGGAGAATCCCTGCTTATGGACTGATGAGCATTCATGCTGGATACACGGTTCGTCTCGAAAAAAGCCAACTAAAATTCAAGGCTAATCTATTTAATGCTCTAAATACTCTTTATATTTCTGATGCAAGAAATAATTACCATCTGGATGGATCATCTGACTTTGACGCCAATTCAGCAACTGTATTTATAGGCCAAGGACTCAGATTTAATGTGTCTATTGGTTTTCAATTTTAAAAATTATGATGAAAAAATATTTAAGCCTAATCCTTATATCCTGCTCTCAAGTTTTAATCGGACAGACTATAGCTGATACTCGAAACGAAAGTATTGGACAAACAGTTACAATTACTGGAATTGCTACAAATGGTGGTGAATTGGGTGCCATTAGATACATTCAAGACGAGACAGCTGCCCTACCCGCTTATGGTACAAATTTATCCAGCGTACAAAGAGGTGATTCCGTTTCCGTTACTGGGGTTTTATTTGATTTCAGTGGACTCTTAGAGATTTCACCCACCACCAGTTTCAATATTCTTGGACAGGGAGAAATGCCTGAACCTTTGCTCATACCAATCACTAACGCAAATGAAGCCCTCGAAGCACAACTCGTTCGATTTGACAATGTCTCATTTGTTCAGTCTGGTTTTTTTACGGGAGGAAGCAGTACCGTTCAAATTACGGATGGAACAAATACACTTGATGTAAGAATAAATGGATCAACAAATATAGATGGATCCGAGGTTCCAAGTGGGGCCATTTCAATTGTAGGGCTGGTTGGTCAATTTAACGCCAATTACCAGTTGATTCCAAGAGACTTAGAGGATATATTCCCTTATGTAGCTCCTGAAAGAGAAATTAATATCAAACTTGATGGAAACGATGTACTCAATAATGACAATTATGTAATTGGCAATACGAGCTCTACTGTCCTGACCATAGAAAATACGGGATCTCAAGATTTAACAATATCAGGCGCTACAATTTCTGGATTAAATGCAGGTGATTTCTCTACTAATTTATCTCCAACGGAGCCATTCCCAATCGTAATCAGTTCCCTTTCAAGCGAGAGCTTTAACCTAGATTTTAGCCCAAGTACTATTGGGTCTATGTTTGCTACTCTAAGTATCAGTAATGATGACACCGACGAAAATCCTTACAACATCAACCTAGAAGCATTTGGAACCGATAACCTAGCTTCGGAACCGACCACAAATGCAAGTGCCCTAAATTTCAATACCGTTGAAGCATACCAACTGGTGGGCGAGTTTCTAGGAAGTCCAGACGCCAACTCTTATATCGTCTTATGGAAAAACGGAGCAGCTATTACGGAACAACCTGAGGATGGAATGAGCTACCTTAGAGGAGATTATATTGGAGATGCAAAAGTTGCCTACGTTGGTAACGGTACAAGTATTTCCCCGCGCGGCGTTGTTGCCAATCAAGACTATTACTTCAAAGTATTTGCCTATAATGGTTCGGGTGGTTTTGAAAATTACTTAACATCAAACCCGGCAGAGGAAGAAGAAACAAGCCTTGGTGCTCAGGTAGGCAACTATTATAATGGTATCGTCGGAACGAGTAGCTCTTTACTTTCAGAATTAACGGACCTGATCAATCCACACAACTACATTACCTATTTCCTTTACAAGACGACGATGATGAGTCAGTTCGAAGTAAAAGATACAACAAACGGACAATCGTATGTGACTTGCTGCTATTCAGGAGAAAACAAAGTTTTTAATGACCCTTTTGATTGGTCCGATAACAATTACTCAAGAGAGCACACTTATGCGCATTCATGGATGGGAACATTTCCTTGCAATGACCCAGAACAAGAAGAGTATGCCGACCAGCACAATTTATACCCTGCAAACCTTCCAAACGCAAACTCTCCCAGAAGCAACCTACCGCTTGGAGATATTACCGATAATATTGTTTTTAATTACTTAGAGGGTAGTGTGGGGTACAATAGCAGCAACCAAATGGTTTATGAACCACGAGCCTCTCACAAAGGAAATGCAGCAAGAGCTATCTTTTATATGGCAACATGCTATAGTGGCCTAGGTGGAAACAATTGGGCTCTCCCGACAAATCAGGATCAAGAAGTACTCAAAAGCTGGCATTTTAATGACCTCCCTGACAACTACGAAATCGCAAGGCATGAATACATTTTCAATCTTCAAGGCAATAGAAACCCTTATATTGATTCTGTTGATTTTGCTTGCTATGTTAATTTCTCAAACATGTCGCATAACCCTGAAGGATGTGGATCTATGGGCATCAATGAAACACTACAGAGTGCATTTTCAGTATTCCCTATTCCAAGCTCAAATATGTTATATGCTCAAATTAATGGCGAAAAAGTCATTGCTTATGAGCTAATTAGTATTACAGGTAAAAAGGTATTAGCCGGTCAGGGACTCAATCTTTCTGTCCTCGAATTAAATACGAGTGCTTTAAATCCAGGGTCCTATTTGCTAAATGTCACCTCCACTAAGGGAGAGGTTCAAAAGAAGATCATCATTGACTAGCGTTAAACTACTTATGGGCCAGGGATTTCTGCTGTCCTTATTATTCTCCTGCACCACAAGTATACATATTAAGAGCGAACAAATAAAATTGGAAGACCATCTGGTATCTGACAGTTCAATTCAATCATTTATTGCACCATATACCGAAGAAATGGATCAGCAAATGAATCTAAAAATTGCCGAATCAAAAAATGATTTTATCGCCTCAAGACCTGGATCCAACTTAATGAATTGGATTGCTGATGCCGTCTTCGTTAACCAAACAAAAACGGTGCGACTTATAGAACCCACGTTTTGCCTGCTCAATACGGGAGGAATACGCTCAAGTATAGGCAAAGGTGACGTAAAGCTTAAAGATCTTTTTAAAGTAATGCCTTTCGATAATACGGTTGTATGGGTGAAGCTCCCTTTTCGTTCATTAGATAAGATTGCCTCCTACCTGGTGGATTCAGGAGGAGAACCCATTTCCAATGCGACTATGCGCAATGGGAAATTAATTTTAAAAGGAACAGACCAAAGAAAAGCAAATACATTTTGGGTCATTACCTCCGATTACCTTTTTAATGGAGGGGACCATATGGACTTTTTTCAAGAATCAATTGAGGTTATTAAAACACAAAAACGAATTCGAGATGTACTCATCGAAGAAGCAAAATATCAAAAGGTGTTGATAAATGATACTATAATCAGGATAAAATGAAAAGAAGGGTTTTTCTAGAAAAAATACTTTTAACATCTGCCGGTCTTATGGTGGTAAATCAAACCTTTGGCCATCAACAGTATAAAAAGAAAAAATCAAAACGTTTGGTGATCCTCCATACCAACGATACGCATTCCAATATAGACCCGTTCCCCGAAAACCACTCAAAGTATCCAGGTATGGGAGGAGTTGCGAAGAGGTATAGCTTGATCAATCAAATACGTAAAACGGAAGAAAATGTGTTGCTGCTAGATTCGGGAGACATCTTTCAGGGAACGCCCTATTTCAATACCTTTAATGGTATTCTTGAGATGAAGCTCATGACCAAAATGGGCTATGATGCATCGACGATGGGCAACCATGACTTCGATATCGGAATGGGTGGTTTCTTAAAAGCAAAGAAGTTTGCCGATTTCCCTTTTCTATGTGCAAATTATGACTTCTCTAAAACGGTTCTTAACACTGCAACAGAGCCCTACACGATTATTCAAAAGGGCAATATTAAGATTGGCTTATTTGGTATTGGCATAGCGCTAAAAGGCCTTGTTCCCGAAAAAAACTATGATGGCACGGTTTACAATGACCCTATTGAAATTGCAAATCAAACTGCGTTACTACTGCACAAGAAAAAATGTGACCTTATTATTTGTCTCTCTCACCTAGGTTTTGAATATAACGACCCTGAGAAAATTTCAGATCGAAAATTAGCACAGAACTCCAAAAACATCCATCTGATTCTCGGAGGACACACACATACTTTTTTAGAAAAACCTGTTATAGAAAAAAATAAAAGCAAACGAGCTGTACTTATTAATCAAGTGGGTTGGGCAGGTCTGCAGTTGGGGAAAATCGACATTGATATCGACCAATCTATTTTCCAATCAAATAACATTTCTGTAGGTTAGTTTTTCGCAATGTTCGATTTACAAAGTACAGTGGTCTAAATAGGGCTATAATTTGTAACTTACCCAACAATTATGTTTTCAAAATCACTGACAATACTAGGGCTCCTTGCCATTTGTGGATCTTGTTCTAAAGAAGTGACGATTGAACTACCCCAGTATATTCCAGAATTGGTGGTAGATGGAACCATTGAAACAGATAAACACCCAATTATTCTTCTTTCCAGATCTGCTGACATCTATGCATCGACAGACTTAGCTGCCTATATCTCAAACTTTGTTTTGGATGCCAATGTAAGCGTCGTTTGTGATTCGGATACTGTAAGTCTAGAGTTATTTAGCATCTCCGCTCTACCCATAGCTTCAAAAGAAAAACTTGCAGAAATGCTTCGTTTAAAAAACCTTAGTGACCTCGATGGAATACCTTTATATGTCTATAGCTCAAATGAACTTGAGGGTGAAGTCAATAAGACCTATGAGCTCATCATTGACTATAAAGAGAAATTATATATCGGCCAAACAACAATCCCGAACCCCACCCCATTGGATACTTTATTTTGGAAACTTGAACCAGAAACACTTGAATACGGCTACTCTTGGGCCATATTAAGTGACCCAATCAATCAATTTGATGGCTACAAATGGGAAGTAAAGAGAACCAATATAAAGTCAAACGGTTTGCCAAAAGATGATATTTTTAAACGCGGTAGCGGTGGTTATTTTGATGACAAATATTTCGATGGTATTACTTTTGAATTCGATTATGAGAACCCTATGAGTCGGAAAGATTCAACGCATCTAAAAGAATACAAAAGATATTACCGAATCGGTGATACGGTTGTTGTCAAGTTTTCTAAAATGGACAAGCAAGTCTTTAACTTCTATGATAAGAAATTCAATCAAATTGCCAATTCAGGCAATCCATTTGCTACTCCTATTAACGCACCCAGCAATTTAAGTGATGGCGCACTAGGTATTTGGGCTGGTTATAGCCCTATTTATGACACTTTATATTGCTATCCTTAATCAAACCATCTGATTTAACTATCTTTGCAAGCAAATTTGGAATATGTCTTTAAACAAAGTTCGCGTAAGATTTGCCCCCTCTCCTACTGGCCCTTTACACATGGGAGGTGTGCGTACTGCTCTATATAATTATCTTTTCGCTAAAAAAAACAATGGAACCTTTATACTGCGTATTGAAGATACAGATCAGAATCGGTTTGTAGAAGGCGCTCAAGACTATATATTAAACTCCTTTAAATGGTGCGGAATCACACCTGATGAAGGCCCTGGAATAGGTGGGAATTATGGACCGTATGTACAATCCGAGAGAAAGGACATGTACCAGGAATATGCGCAAAGACTCATTCAATCCGAGCACGCTTATTATGCTTTTGACACCTCTGAAGAGCTGACTAAAATGCGTGACGAAGCGAAAAAAATGGGAATGCCCAACTGGCAATATAATGGCGTAAGTAGGGTGAATATGAGAAACTCGCTCACACTTCCAAAATCTGAAGTAGAAAAACTAATAGAAAATAAAGAACCTTATGTCATTCGCATGAAGATGCCGAGAAATGAAGATGTTCGTTTCGAAGATGAAATCAGAGGATGGGTTGTTGTGAATACAAATAATCTTGACGACAAGGTCCTCTATAAAAGTGACGGAATGCCTACCTATCATTTGGCAAATATCGTGGATGACCATGCTATGGAGATTAGCCATGTCATTAGGGGGGAAGAATGGCTTCCTTCAGCACCACTTCACGTGCTATTATACGATGCCTTTAATTGGGAACGTCCTCAATTTGCGCACTTACCGTTATTATTGAAGCCTGATGGAAATGGAAAACTTTCTAAAAGAGATGGTGACCGTCTTGGATTCCCGGTTTTCCCTTTAGACTGGACGACAAGTGATGGCGAACTATATTCTGGATATAAAGAAAAAGGATATTTTCCAGAAGCATTTATTAACATGCTTGCCTTTTTAGGTTGGAACCCGGGTACACAGCAAGAACTTTTCAACCTTGAGGAGTTGTGTGAAGCTTTCGGTTTAAATCGCGTTTCAAAAGGTGGAGCCAAATTTGACCCTGAAAAAACAAGATGGTTTCAGCAGCAATATATTCGTGCTACAAAAAATGAAAAACTTGCTGAATTACTTGCAGACAAATTCCCTTCATCACTTACCAATGATCAAAAAGTGACCATCTGTTCATTAATGAAAGAGCGTGCAACATTTGCCGATGACATTATCAAAGATGGTGTCTACTTGTATGAAAAGCCAACATCATTTGATGAAAAAGTACTTTCGAAGAAATGGAAAGATAACACAGCTAGTCTTATTGAACAATGGATAGAGATTCTTAAAGAAATTAAAAGCTTTACCTCGGAAAATATAGAAGCTGACTTTAAAGCTTTTCTCGAAAAAAATCAATTGGGGTTTGGAGCCGTATTGCTCCCTTTTAGGATTCTCGTAACGGGTGTAGGTGCTGGACCTGGAATGTTCGATATTTCCGAATTCTTAGGAAAAGAAGAGGTCCTTGATCGTATTGAAAAAGGTTTGGTTCAAATTGAACGCATTAAAAATGAAGCATAATATCACTGTTAAAGACATTAAGCTTTATGCCTATCATGGGTGTTTAGAAGAGGAAGCCCTTATTGGTGGACATTACAGCGTGGATGTTTATATAGAAACTAATTTCACAGAAGCTGCCAAAAGTGATGACTTGGCCAAAACAGTAGATTACGTTTGGGTCAATAGAGTCGTTAAAGAAGAGATGGCAATTCGTTCAAAGCTCATTGAAACCGTTGGACAACGAATTATGGACCGGTTAAAAACTGAAGTCTCAGATGACGCTGAATTTAAAATTGTCATTAAAAAACTCAGCCCGCCTATTGAGGGAGAGGTAACGTTTGTTTCAATCAGTATCGATTCAAGGCAATAAAGAAAACTATTTCATCCTTTGTATATAGTTTAAACCGGCTTCTAATCCCGCACGGTAATCCAATTCCACATTCTTTATTGACGTAGTGAAGATTTGTGTATTTAAAGGGGTTTTAGGCGCAATCTGATCGACTTTAATATGATCGGGCAACGATTCAATATAATCTAAAGACGCCTTTATGTTATTCTGAAAATTTTCAACATCCGAGATGATTTTTTCACTTGCTCGTATGAACTTCGACATTAGGTATTCAGGACGAAATATCCCAGGTTTAAAACCAAAATGCGTCGTCCTAATCAAGACAATATCGGTTGCACCATTCTCAACAGCCCAACGAACGGGTAGCGGATCTGAAATACCCCCATCTGAATAATGAATGCCATTTACCTTATGCTTTCCCTTTGTAAGCATAGGGACTGTGCTCGCTGCAATGGTCATATCTATCCAGTTCTCACGATTCGGTTCGAGATAATGAGTAGAACCATCCTCACTATTAGTCAGAACAATGAAATAATCCTTCTTCTCTAATTCTTTGCATGCAGCATCAAAATCAAATGGAAATTCTGTTTCGGCAATATCGTAGAAGAAATCTAAATTCATAAGACCATCACTAAAAGCTTTAGAATACTTAATAAATCTTTCATCTTGACAAAGTGCTCTCATACATTTGTAAAAGAAACCATATTTATTACTCAGGAAATAAGAAATGGCAATACTCCCACCTGAAACCCCTATATAGGAATCAAACGGATCATGCGAAACAGATCTAAAGGCATCCAAAACACCTCCTGTAAATGAAGTTTTAAAACCTCCTCCTTCCAGGATAAGCACTTTTTTATTAGAAAATCTACCTTCAGTTTTCATGTTTCATGTATTATGTCATTTCCGGTAACGCCCCAGCAAGTGATTTTTTAATTTACTAAAAGCACGAGCCCTATGGCTAAATTGGTTTTTCTCTTCAAGTTGCATTTCTGCAAAGGTTGATAAAGAACCGTTTGGAATAAACAAGGGGTCATATCCAAAACCAAATAGTCCTCTTTTTTGATGGATGATTTCACCTTCCACGATACCTTCAAATTGCAGAACCTCATCACGATCCATAAAGGTAATTACGGTCCTGAAACGTGCCTTTCTATTGGATGAACCTTTCATATCAGTCAGCAGTTTATCCATGTTTTGCTTAGCATCGCATTCGGGGCCCGCATAACGCGCAGAATAAACACCTGGCGCTCCATTTAAAGCCTCAACTTCCAATCCGGTATCATCTGCGAAGCAAGCGCGATCAAAGGCCTTAAAAACAGCTATTGCCTTTAGTTTTGAATTTCCCTCCAAGGTATCCTCTGTTTCTTCAATTTCATCTGTAAAAAAGAGGTCTTTTAGACTTTCAATTTGAATAAAGTCACCCATCATCTTTTGTAACTCGATGGCTTTGTTATTGTTTGATGTAGCAAAGATTATTTTCATTTAAAAAGATTGAGATAAATTTCTTTATATGCCAAAACGGAATACTCTCGTTTTATCGTGTCTTTTCCTGCCCCGCCGATTCTCATTCGTTCTGTTTTGTCTTCAATAAGCTTCTCAAGGGTTTCCTCCCAATCATCATGACTTGTGGCAAAAAAACCATTTATATTTTGCTTGACAATCTTTTTATTGACACCTACAGGAGAAACGACTGAAGGAATTCCTAAGGCCATGTATTGAAGACATTTAAAGCCACATTTACCTTCGGACCAGATATCGTCTTCAAGAGGCATAACCCCGATCGAAATTTGATTCAAATCATGGATTTCAGTACCACTATTCCACTTGATGAAATTTAAAGACTTTAAATCATAGTCTGGTTTTTCATTCGAAATCACACGAAATTCAAACGAATACCTCGCTTCCAGTTTTTTAATTACAGGAACAATGAAATCTAAGAACCGCATGGTTGTATGCGTCCCCGTCC
>CAJJCU010000063.1 GCA_905182775.1 uncultured Flavobacteriales bacterium | reverse complement strand
TTTTTATTTATTGTCATTGGTATGGCTATCAATGCGAGTTTAACCACATTTATCGTTTATGTCCTTACCTAAGAAGCATATATTTTTTGATTTAGACCGTACCTTGTGGGATTTTGATACGAATTCTAAAAAGGCATTGGAATTGATTTTTAAGGATCTTGGTCTGGAAAACACTTTTGGTTCTTTCGATCGGTTCTATAGGGCTTACGTGCCTCAAAATGCGCGGCTGTGGGGAATGTATAGTAATGGTGATATAAGCAAAGCTACGCTTCGTTATGAACGGTTTTACGCAACTTTAAAACAGTTTCATAAAGACGATCTCGCTCTCGCCAAGCAAATGGCTGAGCAATATGTGCAAATCTCCCCTAGGCAGAAGGCCTTGTTTCCAGGTACTGTAGCTTGTTTGAATGAGTTAAAATCAATTGGTTTTACCTTGCATATTATTACCAATGGCTTTGAAGAGGTGCAATACATCAAGCTCAAAAATTGTGGGCTCGACTCCTTTTTCGATGTGGTCGTTTGCTCAGAAGCTGTAGGTAAAAACAAGCCTTCACGTGAAATATTTCAATATGCGATGAAAAAAGCCGGCTGCACTGCGGTTGACGCTTTAATGATTGGTGATGATTTTAGAGCTGATGTTTCGGGTGCATTGAATTCAGGAATGAAAGCAGTACATTTTGATCCTCATCGCATCTCTAACGAGAATTATGAATTCACTTGTTTGGCTTTAGAGGAATTCCCTCTTATGGCAACCCAGTTATTGTTTTCTACTTAAATCAATATGATTTAGCGGTCAAGTTCTTGTCGCATCTTCTCATATAAGATAATACCGGTTGCAACGCCAACATTTAATGAGGCTATATTTCCGAGCATAGGTATGTTGGTTCTTAGGTCAGCCATGTTGATGAGGTCCGTGGTGATCCCGTTTTCTTCCGAACCCATAACGATTGCCATAGCTCCACGTAGGTTAACTTGTTGCAATGGCATAGTAGATTTTTCTGTACATGCTACGATTCTATATCCTGATTGCTGGATGTAAAACAAACTGTTTTTGAGATTTTCTGATTTGCAAACTGGTATTCTGCTTAATGCTCCAGATGATGTTCTTACCGCATCTGCCGTTACGAGTGCAGAGCCTCGAGATGGTATGAGTATTGCGTCTACACCTTGACATTCTGCAGATCGAGCAATAGCTCCAAAGTTGCGAACATCTGTGATTCTATCTAGAACGAGTATGCAGGGCTTCTTTTCTTCTTCAACCCATTTGTCTACTAGAGTTTCAATGTTTTGATATTCAATTGGGGTAACAAATGCAACAACGCCTTGGTGGTTCCCTGCAGTAAGTGTATTTAGTTTTTCAATGGGAACATATTGAATGTAATAATCTTTATCGGCAAGTGCATCCTTAAGCTCTTTAAAGTACTCTTTCTCGATACCTCTTTGAATCATGACTTTGTTCAATTCTTGTCCAGATTTCACAGCCTCTATCACAGGGTGAACTCCGAATATAATGTCTTTTTTCTCCTTCCTTTGGTAAGTATCTTTTCTATGTTCCATTTAGATGAATTTATAGTCGATTTGGACTTGATTTTCAAGTGTAACTGCCACGGGGCAGGCTTTTGCTTCTTTAATTATTTTATTTAATGTTTGGGAATCCCATTCATTTTTTGACACGTCAAAGGTGATATTTATTTGATCGATTTTCCTTGGGTTGTTCCCCATTATTTTTTCGACTCGGGCCTCACAATGCTCAAATCCTATATTGTTTTTACTACAAAAAATACCAATAATGGTCATCACGCAAGATGCTAAGGATGTTGCGACCAGGTCCGTTGGTGAAAAGGCTTGACCCTTTCCGTTGTTGTCAATAGGAGCATCAGTAATAATGGTGTCTTTTGAATTAAGGTGCTTTGCAGCGGTTCTTAAATTTCCTAAATAGCTAACTTCTGAGATGATCATTGGTAAAATATTGAATCGCGAAGATACTATATTTACAGTCAATTCTTGCTTATAGATACGAAAACGATTTGGTATTCTTTTTCCTTATCTTTAGAGCCTTAAAAATAAACTTCTATGAAATTCGCTATTATTTTCTTTCTTTCCTTAGTATTTAGTTTCAAATTATCTGCGCAATTTGAACAGAAGTATTCAGCAAACAGCAATTCCCCTGATTGGGTTAAGTTCCTTTATGAAGCACCTGCAGATCCCCAGAAGGTAATTGCTGCATATGAACTTTATCACCTATCTCATTCATTAGTAAAGAGTGAACACACGCAATATTATAAAAGATGGTTGCGCTCATTCAGTAGGGAGCTAAGTTTTTCTTTGTCCTCAAAAGCTGATCAAGACTATGTCAATAGATCTGTTGCTTTGCGTGAGCAGAAAGATTTTGATTCTGAATGGATTTGTATTGGTCCTTATGATTTTGATAAAGAGGCATCAAGCCGGAGCTATGCACCGGGAGCAGCCCACATATATACCGTCGAGCGCTCTTTTAGTAATTCTAATATTATGTTTGCGGGTTCTGCAACTGCGGGTTTGTGGAAGTCTTCAGATGCGGGATCTACATGGGTTTTAATGACTCGAGACCTTGTGTTGAACCGAATATTTGCTTTAGAAATTGACCATGTCAATCCTGATATTGTATACTTTGAAAGTAACGGAGATCTTTATAAAACCATTGATGGAGGAGAATCTTGGTCTATCATTGGTGATGCTTTTTTTCAATCTGAGTCTCATAATGTAAAGGACATCGTAATGCATCCAAATAATACATCAGAGATTTATTTAACCTCAAATAGAGGGTTTTTTAAATCAACGGACTCGGGTTCTAATTGGACAGAGATCATGGATGGTGAATTTCAGGAAATTGAATTAAACCCTGCTAATTCCTCAATCCTATACACAATAAAGGTTGTTGATAACCATACAGAATTTTATAAGTCTACTGATGGTGGGGATTCATTTACAATTCAAATCAATGGTTGGCCAAATCCAACTGGAACAGATGACCATCAAGAACGTGTTGAAATTGCCGTTACACCTGCAAACCCAAGTTTGATTTATGCCAATGCTACGGGTTCGGCAAATGGTGGGAGTGGAACCTATGGGATCTACTTATCTGAAGACCAAGGTGCTTCGTGGACCTTTCAATGCTGTGGAGAACAGCCTGCAGGCCCGCCATCTTTGACCAATATCAATATGATGGGATGGGATAAGGAGGGAGAAGACGACGGAGGTCAATATTATTATGACGTTGGATTTGCAGTGGATCCTATAAATGCCGATAAGCTTCATTTAGGAGGTGTCAATCATTGGGTTTCCAATGACGCAGGTGTTACTTGGGTTTGCCCTGCTAAATGGTCTGAACCTGGTGAGATGGGGTACGTTCATGCTGACATACATGACATCCGATTTTTTGGAACGGAGCTATGGATTGCTTGTGATGGAGGTATTTTTATGTCCTCCGATGGTGGAACAACAATGAATAAGTCACAGGTGGGTATTGAGGGTACTGATTTTTGGGGCTTTGGCGCCAGTCCTCAAACAGATGTGATGTTGGGTGGCGCATACCATAATGGAACTTTATTAAAAGACAATGATACCTATATTAATGATTGGATTTGTACAGGCGGGGGAGATGGTGTGCGAGGCTTCGTTAATTTCGGGAATGATAGAATTGCTTATGATGATTATGAAGGCAGAATCTTGTCTGGAGACCGAACAATGAATATCAATGGTTTTCAATTCGATTCTTTACCTAATGCCTCTTATATTTTCGGAGAGTCTTCAACTATGGAATGGGATCCTAGAAACAACCAACATATCTATCTTGGAAGAGGAACAAATCTGCTAAAAACAGAAGACAATGGATTGACTTTTGAGATTGTGCATTCATTCGATGACCTTGTAATGAACATCGAGATCTCAAGAGCCAATCTAGATGTGATATACTTGTGTACCAATGAGAGTTGGTGGGGTGATAAGAAAATATGGCGTACACAGGACGGCGGGTTGACATGGTCAGAAATCACGCCTCCTTCGGCCTTGATGAATGGAGATTTGTGGGTCCCCTTTGATATTGCTGTTAGTGCAAGTGACGAAAATGTAGTTTGGGCTGCAAGAACCTCGCAATACGGAAATACAAATCTTAACGGCCGCATGGTTTTCAAGTCTACCGATGGTGGGGCTACATGGGGTAATTACACCAGTAACACGATTGATGGAGAGGTGATTACTAATATTGAGCACCAGAAAGGAACTGCAGGAGGTGTCTACATTGGAACACGCCGTGCTGTTTATTACCGAAACAACTCTATGAATGAATGGGCATTATTTAACAATAACTTGCCTTTGAGCTCAACCTCAACAAAATTGGTTATAAAGTATAAAGATGGCCTACTACGAAATGCCACCAATAGAAGTGTCTATGAGGTAGAATTGTATGAAGAGTCTCAACCTATGGCTCAAATAGCGGCAGATAAATTCAAGGTTTCTTGTCTTAATAACCAAGTTCAATTTATGGACCATTCTGTTTTGTCCTCTAGCAACCCTTCTTGGTCGTGGTCTTTCCCTGGAGGAGCGCCAAATAGCTCCAGTGAGCAGAATCCATTAGTTGGATATGACACGCCTGGTTTCTATGATGTGACCTTAGTAGTGACCGATGATTTTGGTACAAGTACACAGTCTTATGCTATGTTTATTGAATACCAAGAGGATCTTACGCCTTTAGATATTGTTGAGGATTTTGAACTCGGTATCACTGACTTCTGGACACAGTACAATGAAAACAATTCCTTTGGTTGGTCTCCTTTCTTTACTGAAAATGGTCCCGATTGTGAAGCAACTAATTGTGTCATGGTGAATCATTATTCAATCAGTCAAGTCGGAGATGAAGCGGAGCTCATGACACCAAAAATTGATTTGTCAAATGCCTTAAGTGCTATGCTAGAGTTTGATTATGCGTATACCAAATGGGGAGGCACCTATGAAGATGGTTTCCGTATTGATATTAGCGCTGACTGCTGGGAAAGCTATGATACTTTGTTTTACGCTTTTGGAGATGATTTGATAACGATACCAAGCACAAATGACGAGTGGTATCCATCGGATTGTGCAGATTGGTCAGCAAACAACTCAATTGACCTATCTTCTTATTTAGGTCAAAATGTTGCGATTAGGTTTGTTGCGATAAACGGTTGGGGTAACAACTTCTTTATGGACAACATTAATGTTATGGGGCAATTAAGTGGTTTAAATCAATTAGTATCCCCTTTTTCAATCTTTCCGAATCCTTCAAAAGGTAAATTTACAATTGCCCATGCTTTATCCAATCCAGACCTAGTAATTTACAGTGCAGATGGTAGGATTGTATTCAATACGGTTTTACAAACAGAGCAGACAATGATTGATCTTGATGTAAAAGCAGGCGTATATATAATACATGTGAACGATGGTGTCAAAACATATGTAGAAAAAATTACCATTCATTAGTCTTTATAAGAATCTAGAAATATTTATTTTCACACAAATTCAAATCAACTCATGAAATACATTAGCTTATTGTTTGCAGCACTTTCTTTCTCTGCATGTGCCCAAGAAAAAAACGCAATTGACGCAAGTACTGTTTCTGCTGTTTCTTTTAGAATGGTAGGTCCCGCATTGACTTCGGGAAGGGTTTCTGACCTGGCCATCCATCCATCAAATACGGATACTTGGTATGTATCTACTGCCTCAGGGGGCTTGTGGAAAACTGAAAACCACGGTATAACGTTCAATCCCATATTTGATTCTTATGCTTCATATTCTATCGGATGCGTTGAAATTGCACCATCTAATAAAAATACGGTTTGGGTAGGTTCAGGAGAAAACAATAACCAACGCTCTGTCTCCTATGGTGATGGTGTATATAAGTCTTTAAATGGAGGTAAATCTTTCAAGAACATGGGGCTTAAGAATAGTGAGCACATTGGTAGTATTGTTATTCATCCCAATAATGAAAATGTGATTTGGGTTGCTGCCTATGGACCGCTTTGGAGCAGTGGTGGTGACCGGGGGGTTTATAAAACTATTAATGGTGGTAAAACCTGGAAACGCACCTTGTTTGTTTCTGAAAATACTGGGATTGCTGAGGTTCACATGGACCCATCAGATCCAAATGTTTTATATGCATCAGCACACCAAAGAAGACGTAGAGAATGGACGTTCATTAGTGGGGGGCCCGAGTCGGGACTCTACAAGTCTATGGATGGTGGTGAGACATGGAATGAGATCAATAAGGGCTTACCAGAAGGATATATGGGCCGGGTAGGCATGGCGGTTTCACCAGTGAACCCAGATGTCGTTTATGCAATTGTTGAAGCTAGATATGGTAAAAAAGGATTTTATAGATCAACAAATAAAGGAGAGAATTGGAGTAAGCAAAGTGATTATGTGACTAGTGGAAATTATTACCAAGAGATTTTTTGTGACCCCAAAGATGTAGATAAGGTCTTTTCTATGAATACTTACCTACATCATACTGAAGATGGTGGAAAAACATTTAAAAGCACTGGAGAAAAGAAAAAACACGTTGATAATCACTGCATCTGGATAGATCCAAGTAATACAGATCATTGGGTTGTAGGTTGCGACGGAGGGGTTTATGAGACTTATACCCACGCATCAGAATGGCGGTATTTTTCGAATATTCCAATCATTCAATTTTATAAAGTCACAACAGACAATGACGCACCTTTTTATAATATTTACGGAGGGACACAGGACAATAACTCGATGGGAGGTCCTTCAGCAACCTTAAATGCCGGTGGAATTCTAAATTCTGATTGGTTTATCACCAATGGCGGTGATGGTTTTGAGTCCGCAACAGATTGGTCTAATCCCAACATTACATACGCTCAGGCGCAGTATGGATGGATTGTTCGTTATGATAAGGCTTCAGGAGAAAAAGTTCCAATTCAGCCGATGCCAGGTGAAAATGAAGCTGCATACCGATGGAATTGGGATGCTCCATTATTGGTATCAAGACACAATGCTTCGACGCTCTATTTTGCGGCAAACAAATTATTTAAATCGACCAATAGGGGAGATGATTGGACCACCGTTTCTCCAGACTTATCGCGTCAGTTAGATCGAAATAAATTAGAGGTCATGGGTCAGGTTTGGTCTATGGATGCAGTAATGAAAAATAAATCGACTACAATTTATGGGAACATCGTTGCTTTGGATGAGTCTCCATTACAACAAGGCCTTTTGTATGCAGGTACTGATGATGGGTTGGTTCAGGTGACGACTGACGATGGTGCCAATTGGAAAAAGATCGAAAATATTAAAGGGGCACCACTACAAACAAAAGTCAATATGGTAACTGCTTCATTACATGATGTGAATGAGGTTTTTGTTGCTTTTAATAGTCAGCGTTCGGGAGATTTCACGCCTTATCTATTTCACTCGATGGACCAAGGGAAGACTTGGGTATCTATCGCTTCTAATTTACCAGAAAGAGGAAATGTGTACTGTATCAAACAAGACCATGTGAATCCAAATCTTTTATTTGTGGGTACGGAATTTGGTGCATTTTTCTCTACGGATAAAGGTCAAAGTTGGACAAAGCTAGGCGGGCTTCCTACCATTGCTGTTTACGATTTAGACATTCAGCAAAGAGAAAATGACTTGGTAGCTGCGACCTTTGGAAGAGGTTTTTATGTATTGGACAACTATACACCACTCAGAACAATTGGTAAAGAGATACTGAGTAAACGAGCGCATTTATTCCCTGTAAAGGACGCATTGCTTTATGTTCCTGCAACGCCATTAGGTGGCGGCGGAACGGGTTCTCAAGGACATAACATATGGTCTGCAAAAAACCCGTCCTTTGGTGCAATATTTAGTCTTTATTTGGATGAGGTGGAAACATCGTTAAGGTCTAAAAGACAGAAGGAAGAAAAGAAACTTGAGAAAGATGGTACAGCTGTTTTTTACCCATCATTTGCGGAAATACGCGCAGAAGATCTTGAGGGCAAGGCGTCCTTAATTTGGCAAATCTATGATGCCTCTGGTAAAGAGGTGCGTAGAATGAAATCAACTCCTAAAAAAGGAATTCAACGTCAGGTTTGGAACTTAAGAAGCAATACGACTGATCCTATTGGCTCAAGGGGCAATGGTTTCTTGGTTACTCCGGGAGCATATGCTGTGAGTATCGTTCTTGTTAAAGAGGGTAAGACAACCATTTTAGTTGACAAACAAAGCTTTAAGGTTAAAGGATTAAACAATCAAACCTTACTTGCTGAAAACCCAGAAGAGCTCAAGTCATTCAGAGCCGAGCTTGCTGAGCTGAACCGTAAGGTAAGTGGAACGGAAAAGGTGATGAATGAAACCAAAGTAAGTATTGATTTGATAGAAAAAGCCGTGCTCAATTATCCAAATACGGACCTGACACTTTTAGAATCAATAAGTGGAATGAAGGTTTCGTATAAAGATTTAGAGGTTTCGATGTGGGGAGATAAAGCAAGGTCTTCTAGAGATTTTGAAACCGTTCCTAGTATTTCAGACCGTTTAGGCATGGTGGGTTACCAACTGTATCAAAACACAGCGGGTGTTACCAATACCCATCGCGCTAATAAGCAAATCGCAGAGAAGCAATATGATGCTTTGAAAGTCAAGCTCAATAAAATCATTGAGGAACTAACAACGGTTGAAAGTAAATTGGAGGGTATTATTCCTTATACAAAAAACAAAGGAGCAGACTGGAAAATAGATTAGGCCTCGGCTTCCTCTATTTTCTTGATTTCGTCTAGAATATCATTGGCTTCCTTGGTTAATCGGTCACTTTCTGAACGATTGCTCGTTGACATCTTATAGGCAAGTTCAAGTTTTTTCTTGTATTGGTCGTTGAGCTTTTCTTTTTTAGTTTTTCTTGTGAAGAATCCCATTTAAATGATTTCTATTAAGAACACCCGATATGCGGGAAATGTTTAAATAAAAAAAGGATCCCAATGAAGGGATCCCTTTTGTAAGGTTGTTTTTTTGGTGAGTTCTTATTCGTCTCCGAAGCGTTCGATAACGGGTTGCGTAACACCTGTATTTGAAAAACCTCCATCATGGAAAAGATTTTGCATAGTCACGTATCGCGTTAAATCAGAGAACATGCTAAGGCAATAATCTGCACATGCCAATGCACTTGCATTTCCTAGTGGCGACATTTGCTCTGAGAAGTTGATGAATTCTTTGAAACCTTTAATCCCTTGTCCAGCAGTAGTAACTGTTGGAGATTGTGAGATTGTATTGACACGAACTTTGTTTTTGATTCCATAATGGTATCCGAAAGAACGGGCAATGGATTCTAACAGTGATTTGGCATCTGCCATGTCATTGTAATCGGGGAAGATTCGTTGGGCTGCAATATAAGATAGAGCCAATACGGATCCCCATTCGCTCATGGCGTCATGTTTATATAAAGTTGCTAGTGTTTTGTGAAATGATATAGCTGAAACATCCATTGTCTGTCCATAATAACGATAGTCGTTCTCTGTATAGTGTTTTCCTTTTCTAACATTAGGGGACATGCCTATTGAATGTAAAACAAAGTCAATTTTACCGCCTAAAATTTCCATGGATTGTGTAACCAAGTTTTCTAGGTCTTCAATACTTGTCGCATCCGCTGGGATAATTTCACTGCCAGTTTCTTTAGCTAGATTTTTTATTTCTCCCATTCG
>CAJJCU010000062.1 GCA_905182775.1 uncultured Flavobacteriales bacterium | reverse complement strand
ACATATGTTGTAAATATTTCTGCTTATGACGGGCTCCCTGCTGTATGGGTTGGTTTCCGTTGGAATGATGGAGGTGATTGTGCAGGCGCTGACAATTGGGGTACAGGATTGGCAATAGATGATGTTGTTGTAAGTGCTGCTCCTGCATTTGATGCCGCGATTGCAGAGACTGCGTCTAGAGAGTACACGATTGTTCCTTTAGATCAATTATCAGGTCCTATAGGAGCATCGGCAACTATTGTAAATACTGGTGCTGGTGATGTTACTGGAGCGACATTTATCTCTAATGTTTACGATGGTACGGGTGCGTTACTATATACGGAGACGAGTGCACCAATTGCTACGATAGCGGGAGGTGCTAATGCCGCTGCTACGGTGGCTGGTTATACCCCCATTACGGATGATATTTACACAATTGAGCTCATTGCGAATATTTCTGAGACGGATGATGTGAGTAATAACGACACTTTAATTTACACCTTGGCTATTACCAATACGTATGCACGTGATGCTGGTTCAATTGATGGAGCTTTGGGAGTAGGTGCTGGTACACTTGCTTCATTGGGTAACAGTTATGAGATCTTTTCACCAACAACCGTTTCTTCAGTTTCATTCTTTTGTATTCCAGGTCAAGATGGTTTCGGTGACACCATGAATGTTGAGATTTACGATATGGTTTCAGGATTACCCAATGCGGTTATTGGTCAGTCGCTTAATTATATTATTACTGCTTTAGATACTACAGTCCAGGGAGCCTTTATTACTTTGCCTGTTTTAGATTTAAATGGTGCTCCTTTAAGTTTGGCTTCTGGATCCTATTATGTAGGGGTTACGGAATTTACAAGTGTAGACAATATGTCTTTGGCGTATTCAAATGATTTATTTACTCCAAATACAATTTTTGGAAGTATTGCCGGTGCTGCTTTTCAGCCAATGGAAGATTTTGGGTTTCAAGTTTCTTTTATCGTAAGACCCAATTTTGCATGTAATGTTGAAACTGTTCAGGTCTCTGAATGCTCGAGCTATACTTGGAGTGCAAATAATCAAACTTATTCAGAGTCAGGTTTATACACTGAATTGTTGTCTGATGAGTTTGGTTGTGATAGTATAATCACTTTGGACCTTTTGATTACAGGCCCCTCTGAAGGTATAGATGTTCAATCGGCATGTGGTTCCTTTACTTGGGTTGATGGAAATACCTATACTGAAAATAACAATTCTGCAACTTTTTTATTGAGTGATGCAAATGGTTGTGACAGTACAGTGACTTTAGATTTAACAATCACTTCACCAACTTCAGGCGTGGATACGCAAGTGGCATGTGGAGATTTCGAATGGATTGATGGAAATACTTATACTGAAGCCAATAACACAGCTACATTCACTATAAGCAATGCTGCAGGTTGTGACAGTGTTGTTACCCTAGATTTGTCTATAGTTAGCCTTATCGAGACTACAGATGTTCAGGAAGCATGTGGTAGCTTTACTTGGATTGATGGTAATACATATATAGAGAACACGATAGCAACATTTATGTTGGCTTCATCTAATGGTTGTGATAGTTTGGTAACTCTTGATTTGACAATTACTACGGTATTACAAACCATAGATTCGTACGAAGAATGCGGTTCATTCACATGGACAGATGGTGTAATGTATACGGTGAGTAACAGTACTGCAACGCAAACATTATTGTCAGTAGGAGGTTGTGATAGTATTGTAACACTTGATTTAACTATTTTGCCTGTTCCTGATAATACGACTTTCGTCAATGGGGCAACCATTACAGTTGATGCCTTTGCATCCTCTTATACATGGTTTAATTGTGCTACAGGGGAGGTTATCCCTGGAGAAACTTCCCAATCCTTTACAGCAATAGAAAGTGGAGAATACTTCGTGGTTATTGATATCAACGGTTGTGAAAATCAATCCGAATGTATTTATGTAGAGGTTGAAACTTCAGTTTTAGCTGAAAACGCCAATCAGTTCGAGTTGAAGGTCTTTCCTAATCCATCTAACGGAGTTTTTAATATAGAATTAAGTGAATTGACAGTCAGTGAAGTTGAGATTGTATTATTAGATGTGAGTGGAAAAGTTTTTTCCATTGAAACATTTACTACAAATTCAAATAAGTTAACTGTACCTATGAACATTTCTGATGCTGATGCAGGTATTTACTTTATTAGAATTAATGCAGGAAAAACCATTACAAAAAGAGTAATCATTTCTCATAAATAAGATTTTATTTCTTAAGTGAATAGGGGGCTTAGGCCCCCTTTTTTAATGTCTTTTTTTATTGTTTATAGACATATGAAAAGAATTGTTTGACTCTTGAAGTTTGTTACTTGGGAAATCGTTATTTTTGACATCGCGAAATCAATGTAATGTTCATATTGATTTGGCTCGGAAGTTAACGAACTGTACTAAATATGTCCGTAAAAAGTATGAATACTGAATTTGAGTTGTCTAATAATCCTGTTATTTCTCAAATGTCTTCGATGGATCACGATCAGATTTTATTCTGTAGTGACAATAAAACAGGGCTTAAAGCAATCATTGCAATTCACGACACAACACTTGGTCCAGCTTTAGGGGGGACTCGTATGTGGACCTATGACAATGAGATGGATGCATTGAATGATGTTTTGAGGCTATCAAGAGGGATGACCTATAAAAACGCAATTTCTGACCTCGCTTTAGGTGGAGGGAAAGCTGTTATTATTGGTGATTCTAAGACCATGAAGTCAGAAGCATTGTTTAGACGGTTTGGACGCTTTGTAGACTCTTTGGCTGGGAACTATATAACGGCAGAGGATGTCGGGATATCACCGAGTGATATGGTTTGGGTTAGTAAAGAGACCAAACATGTGGTGGGCTTGCCGGGTAAAAGTGGTGATCCCTCGCCAGTCACCGCATTTGGAACTTATATGGGGATTAAGGCTTGTGCTAAAATCAGGTATGGTTCAGATGCATTAGAAGGTAAGAAAATACTGGTTCAAGGTGTGGGTCATGTCGGAGAGTATTTGGTCGCCCATCTTCGGAAGGAAGGGGCTCAAGTTTTTATTTCTGATATCAACACAGAAACTGTAAATCGAATTGTAAATACTTATGGTGCCGTAGGTGTGGATCTTGATCGTGTTTATGATTTCGATATGGATATTTATGCACCATGTGCCTTAGGGGGGACGATTAATGACGAAACCCTTTCAAAGTTAAAATGTGGTATTGTAGCCGGTGCTGCTAACAACCAACTTGGCATTGAAGATGTACATGGCTTATCATTGTTAAATAAAGGTATTTTGTATGCTCCTGACTTTGCCATTAATGCAGGCGGCGTTATGAATTGCTTTTCAGAAGTTGAAGGCCTGTCCAATGAGTGGGCAATGGCTAAATCTGAAAAAATATACAATACGATCTTTGACATTGTTAGTCGTTCGGAAAAGGAAAGAACCCCATCTCATATTATTGCAATGAAAATGGCTGAGGAGAAAATTAATAAAGGTTCTAAAAAATAAGTTGAATGCTAAATAGAAGACATCTCAGGATTAAAGTACTTCAAATGTTGTACATGTTTTACAACCATAAGGAATCTATGGATGTTAAAACAGCGCAAAACCAACTTTTGCATTCGGTAGACCGCATGTACGATTTGTATTTGTATCTATTTTTAACATTTCAGGAGCTTAGGGCTTCTTCTTTGGCGAAAATGGAGGGCCGAGCTAATAAAATACGTCCAACCTTTGATGAGTTGAACCCGAACAAGAAATTTGTTGACAATCAATTGATCAGCAAGATTATGGAGGCAGAACCTTTTCAGTCTCTTTGTAAAAGGCGAAATATTGCTTGGAGCTCAGATGAAGAGCAAGAGGTTTTTCGCAAGCTTTTTATTGAAGTTGAAAAGAGTGAGGTTTATTTTGAACAGATGGACAACAGTGAGTCTGGTTTTATTCAGGACAGGAATTTTTTAATTTCTCTTTTTAGGGCTGAAATCGCGAATTCACCGCTCATTTATAGTTTTTTTGAAGAGCAAGATATTGGATGGATTGATGATATAGATTTGGCTTGTTCAATGGTGATTAAAACTTTGAAATCAATGTCTGAAAATGACGCTTTTGAAATTCTTCCCTTGTATAAGGAAGATGACGATGAGAAAGAATTTATTAAGACATTATTGAAGCAGACGATTTCTCTGGATTCAGAAAGTGAAAAGCTTATTGGGACTTTGGCTGATAATTGGGATATCGACAGGATTGCTAAAATGGATGTTCTTTTACTGAAAATGGCATTTGCAGAACTGCAGTCTTTTGAAAGTATTCCAACGAAAGTTACGATTAATGAGTATCTAGAAATCTCAAAGTATTATAGTACGCCTAAGAGTAATGTTTTTATCAATGGTATTCTAGACAAATCCGTCAAGTCCTTAACGAAGGATAAAAAAATAATTAAAACAGGTCGGGGATTAAAGCAATGACAATGAGAGCTAAAATTAAAATGATACCCTTTATGTTTCTTTTTCTAGTATTAAGTTCTTGTAAAGAGAATGGAGAATTAGAAGTGGGGCAAAAAACAAGCATGAGAATCGACAAGGTTTTTGAAGCGGGTGAAAGGGTGAAGGGAGAGGTGGTTGAAGCGGTATTTAATATTGAAAATACAGGGAGGTATCCACTAGTTTTCGGTGAGATTAAAGGTTCTTGTTCCTGCACCGTCGCAGAAAAACCTGAAGCTCCGATATTACCTGGTGAAACGGGTCTCATTACCGCAAAAGTAAATACAGAGAAGTTTAGGAACAATACAGAAGTTTCTAAGACGATTACCTTGATGGCGAATACGGAGCCCAATCGCGTGGTACTGAAAGTTAAAATGAAAATTAAATAATCAAATAAAGAATAAGTTATGGGAGAAGGTGGTATGTCGAGTATGCTAATGTTAGGACTAATGGTCCTTGTGTTTTACTTTTTTATGATTCGTCCGCAGATGAAAAAACAAAAAGATTTAAAAAAATTCAGAGAAGCATTGGCGAAAGGGGATCATGTTGTCACGATAGGTGGGATTCATGGTCGTATTTTGGAAGTTGCGGATTCTACAGTTTTAATAGAAAGTGAGAAAACAAAACTTCGTTTCGATAAATCTGCAATTTCACAGAGTAGCGAAGATCAAATTGTTGCTAAGTAAGTTTAGTATTCTTTTCTCTCGTTATGTTTTTATAGCATTGTAAATGATCTACCTGTTACTTCTTCTTGGTGTTGTTTTTTTACTAATAGGAGGTGATTTTTTGGTAAAAAGTTCCGTAGCATTGGCTTCAAAGCTTAATGTATCCCCATTTCTAATAGGGGTCACTGTGGTTTCATTTGGTACATCTGCTCCAGAATTATTAGTGAGTCTCAATGCCGCAATTCAAGGCAATACAGGCATCGCGATTGGCAACGTTATTGGTTCTAATATTGCAAATTTGGGCTTGGTATTGGGTCTGACTGTTTTTATTAGGCCCATGCTTGTCGATTCGAAAAGATTCCGTCTGTCTTGGTGGGCGATGTTGCTGTCGGCATTAATGTTCATAGGGTTTTCTTATGATGGGATTTTAGACCGCACAGATGGCTTGTTTCTCATTGCGGGATTACTTGTGTTTGTAACCTTAACCATACGGTACAGAGAGTTGGGTTGTGCTGACGAGGTGTCAGAAGATGCTGTTAAAGCGAAAATGATTCCTGTTTATTTCTTGATGGGAGCTGCGGGGCTATATTTTGGCTCAGAGCTTTTGGTGGACAATGCAGTGATTATTGCGGAGTCCTTTGGTGTGTCTGAATTTATTATTGGAATTACGATAGTGTCATTAGGTACTTCTTTGCCTGAACTGGTTACCTCAATCATGGCAATTCTTAAGGGGCAGTCTAGTATATCAATAGGTAACCTGATTGGTAGTAATATTTTTAATGTCTTTGCTGTTTTAGGGATTACAAGTATTGTAAAACCCATGGCTGCAGGGAAATTTTTGTTCCGATTTGATTTACCTGTAATGCTAGGGATAACTCTATTAATGGGGTTGTTCTTATTCTGGGGCAAGAAACTAAGTCGGGTTGAAGGTGGCCTTCTATTAAGCGCTTACCTGATCTATGTATTGTTTTCATTAGTAGCTTAAAGGCTGTTTTTATATTACAATATAAAGCTTGCGCCTTCCTCGCTAGTAGAAACATTTTGTCTTGCATTTGCAAAAAGACCCCTGCCTAAAGAATTTCTATTTTTTGCTTCAATGGTCGATGGTGCTCTCATTGAGACGGTTTCGTAGTCTATCACATCTATAACCCCCTTAATAGCATCAATCTTCAGGAGGTCTCCATTTCTAATTTTTGAAATCAATCCACCATCCATGGCTTCAGGTGTTAAGTGAATTGCGGCAGGTACCTTTCCTGATGCTCCAGACATTCTTCCATCTGTGATTAAGCCAATCTTATAGCCGCGTTTTTGAAGTATACTTAAAGATGGAGTAAGGTTGTGTAGTTCAGGCATTCCATTTTGTTTGGGTCCCTGAAAAGGAACGACAGCGATGAAATCTTTATTTAATTCATTCTTTTTAAAGGCATCTAAAAAATCTTGTTGTTCGTGAAAAACAAGCGCAGGAGCCTCTATGATTCTATGTTCCTCTGCTACTGCAGCTGTTTTAATAACGGATCTTCCGATGTTTCCTTTGAGTATTTTAATGCCACCATCAGCAGAAAAAGGTTCAGAGGCTGGCCTGATTACGTTTAGGTTAAGAGAAGCATCTGCACCTTCTGAAAAGGATATTTCCCCGTTTAGTATTTTGCTCTCTTTTGTGTATTGCTCTAAGCCATGTCCTAATATTGTTGTAACATCATTGTGTAGTAATCCTTGTCTCAATAAGGTTTTTATAACAAAACACATACCGCCTGCTGCATGAAAATGGTTTACATCTGCTGCGCCATTTGGATACATCCGAGTGATCAGTGGTATTACATCAGATAAATCAGACATATCTTCCCAGTCGATAATAATACCCGCTGCTTTTGCAATCGCTATGAGGTGGATTGTATGATTTGTCGAGCCACCAGTTGCAAGGAGGCCTATGATGGCGTTTACAATTGATTTTTCATTTATAATCCTAGAGATGGAACGCTCAAGCCCTAGTTTTGAATTCTCAACTGCAATTTCTACCGCCTTGTCATTTAAAAGCCTTCTGTGTGCTGTGTCAGGGTTTACAAAGCTAGAGCCCGGCAGCTGCATTCCCATGATTTCCATGAGCATTTGATTGCTGTTGGCTGTTCCGTAAAAGGTACATGTTCCTGGAGAGTGGTAAGAATCTGATTCTCCCTTTAGGAGTTCGTTACGGTCTATTTTACCTTCTGCAAATTCTTGTCTTATTCTCGCTTTTTCATCATTGCTGATCCCAGTTGGCATTGGGCCTCCGGGGACAAAAACAACAGGGAGGTGTCCGTAATTCAGACAGCCCATCATCAATCCAGGGACTATTTTATCGCATATTCCAAGGCTGAGTACTGCATCAAAAACGTTATGTGACAAACCAATACAAGTACTCAGGGCAATCACATCTCTAGAGAACAGTGACAGCTCCATGCCTTCTTTTCCTTGTGTAACTCCGTCACACATTGCAGGGACAGCTCCTGCGACCTGAAGGACCGCTTTGTGTTTGCGGGCATATCCGCGAAGCTCTTCAGGATAGTTTTCGTATACGCGGTGAGCAGAGAGCATATCGTTATACGCGGTAACTAATCCGATATTCTTAGTGCTATTCCCCGACAATTCATCTTTGTCTGAAGTATTACATCCCGCAAAGGAATGGGCGAGGTTCCCGCAGCTTAATGAAGAACGATAGACACCATCGGCAAACATACCATCCACTTCATCTAGATAGGAGTCTCTTGTCGCTTTACTGCGTTTAATGATACGATTTGTAATGTTATTAATTGTTGAATGCATGTGTTTTAGTTTTTGGCGAAATAAGCCATTTCTATTTTTTCTTTAAAATTGCTTATCGGGTATTTTTCTTGGATGCTATAATTATAAACCTTTTCTTTTTCGGCTCCAGAGAATATTAAGAGTACATGCTTACAGGTGTTAATGAATGCCTTGTTTAAGGTGATACGCTTGATTGGTGCGCTCGGTGCATGGGTGTTTTTAATAGCTGCTATAGGTTCTTCAATAGCCATAGAGGAATATGGGTCATTAGGAAAAATCGATGCCGTATGTCCATCAAGACCCATTCCAAGGATGAGCACGTCTGACGCTATAAAGGTCTTGTAGCGATTGTTTGCGATGTTTAGATTCACTTGATAATCAGATGGGTCAGCTACCATGCCAATAAAGGTGGCGTCTTTGGCTTTATTGATGACTAAAGTTTGTCGAATCATCCTTTCATTTGAGAAAGCAGAATTTGTGTCTACGAACCTTTCGTCAACAAGTCCGATTTCCACCTTTTCCCATTCAATTTTTGTATGAGATAGTTTTGAATAAAGCCCCTTCGGAGTACTCCCTCCTGACAATAGAATTCTAGCCAATCCATTTGTGTTGATTGCCTCTGTTAGCAGCGCTGTAATGGTACTGCACATTTCGTTTTCAAGCTCTTCTATGTTGTCAAATATCCTCATTTTTTGTTCCAAGATTTCGTTACCCAGGATTCTTTATTATCAAGGATATGATCACCTGGTCCCCATGAGCCTGCTTCATAAAGTATATTTTTAGCCCCTGTACTTTTCCAGCTATTTGTAATCGACTCTATCCAAGTCCAAGCCGCTACGAGTTCGTCTTGGCTCATAAATAAGGTTTGATTACCTCTTATGACATCAATGATTAATCGCTCATAGGCTTCTGGGAATCTTTCGTCAAATGAGTCTACATAGTCAAGCTTTAGCGCTATAGGTTTGTACCTGTAGCCACCAGGCCCAGGGATCTTGGTCATTTGAATTAATTCTATTCTCTCTTCTGGCTGCAGTCTTATGATGAGTTTGTTGTTGTTCATCCTTTCTTTAGATGGGAATAGATTGTGTTTTACTTCCTTGAAATTAATTACGATTTCTGAATAACGTTTTTTCATTCGTTTTCCAGTTCGAATATAAAAAGGTACATTTTTCCACCTCCAGTTGTCGATATATGCTTTTAGGGCTACAAAGGTCTCTGTCTTGGATTCGTATTTTTCAATATCCTCTAAATAGGAGTTTACCTTGATATCTTCAATATTCCCTCTTGTGTATTGCCCCTTTATACTTTCCGTTTTTATAGATTGTTTATTAAAAGGTCTTAAAGATCTTAGGATTTTTAATTTCTCGTTACGAACCTCATTCGCCTCTAGTGCATAAGGTGGCTCCATTGCTACGAGGCAAACGAGCTGAAGGAGGTGGTTTTGGACCATGTCTAGTAAGGCACCACTTTGGTCATAATATCCGGCCCTCTTTTCAACTCCTAAACTTTCTGCTACGGTAATTTGAATATTATCTATGTTTTCAGAATTCCATGCTCTTTCAAATAGGTTGTTAGCAAAACGAAGAACCATTAAGTTCTGAACAGTTTCTTTACCAAGGTAGTGGTCGATCCTATAAATTTGTGATTCTTTAAACGTCTTTGTTATTTGATCGTTAATCGCATTGGAGGATTCTAGGCTATGGCCAAGGGGTTTTTCCAGAACGACCTTACTGCTTTCATTTGTTAATCCAGAGTCCTTTAACGCCTGTGAGATCTCTCCGAAAGCAGAGGAGGGGGTAGAGAAATAAAATATATCTTGATACCCTTTAAATTGATTAAGGAATGCTTTTAAATCGCCATAGCCCTCTAGAGAAGATTCTTCTGCCGTAATTAAATGGATATTTGATATGAATTTTTTTAGATCTGCACTATTTGTTTTTGATTTCTTAATGCTTTTGGTTAGAAACGAAGTGAGTTTTTCTTGAAATTTCAGTTCGTAACCCGCTTTTCTTGAGACCGATATTATATTGTAGTTGCAGTTCAGTTGATTGTCTATAAACCTTTGATATAGTGCAGGGTATATTTTTCTATAGGCAAGGTCTCCAGTGCCTCCGAATACTACGAGATTAAAATTCTTGAATTTCTCTTTATGTTTGCGTGCTTTCGCCATTCGCGTTTTTATTTATTATAGTGTCAATTTAACACTTACTAAGTTAGGTATACTATTGCTTGATAAAAAAAAAGTAGACAAATAAATTTTAAAAATTCAAAGGAGAGTCCTTTATAAGATACACGAATTAATTTGATTTATTTTTTTTAGCGCTCCAAAAATACGGCTCTGGCGTCCTTCATATAGTCAATAAAGGCATTTTGAAGCGGGGTCTCAAAGGCTTTCATTAATGTTGGAGCATTTTTTAGTTCATTTTCAAATGAGATTCTTTTGGAAACACCTTCGCATGATTTCTGAAGTCCATATTCCGTAGGGTAGTGGTTCATCCATTTATGACTCCTGAGTGCCTTTAGGAAAAGCTGAAAGCTTTCTGGGTATAGTTTTTCGTCAATGCTTTGATGTTGGTAAAAGGAAT
>CAJJCU010000061.1 GCA_905182775.1 uncultured Flavobacteriales bacterium | reverse complement strand
CATCCTTTAAGCCATCTGTTAGGAGAGAGAAGTCTATTTCATCTAATCCTTTCTTTTTACTTGTAGCTTTTATAGCATCAAGTTGATCTTGAAAAATACTTTTAGAATCGTATAACAAGCGTCCTATTAGGGTGCTTTTTCCATCATCAACACTTCCTGCAGTTGTAAATCTTAAAATCTCTCCTTTCATGTTAAAAGTACCCTTCTCTTTTCCTTTCTTCCATTGCAGCCTCGGATCTTTGGTCATCAGCTCGATTGCCACGTTCTGTGTCTCTTGCAGCAGCAACTTCTAGTATAATGTCATCTATTGTTGAAGCATTTGATTCAATCGCTCCTGTAATCGTTAAATCTCCAATTGTTCTAAACCTAATTGTTTCTTTTGTTACCGTTTCGTCTGCTTTAAGTTGTATGAATGGTGAATGAGCCAAAATAGTATTACCACGTCGTACAACCTCTCTTTCGTGTGAGAAGTATAGGCTCGGTAACTGAATATTTTCCTTTTTAATATATTGCCAGATATCCATTTCTGTCCAATTGCTTATTGGGAAAACTCTGAAATGCTCACCGAAATTCTTTTTCCCATTATAAAGAGTCCATAACTCAGGCCTTTGGTTTTTCGGGTCCCATTGACCAAACTCATCTCTATGAGAAAAGAAGCGTTCCTTAGCTCTAGATTTTTCCTCATCTCTTCGTGCTCCACCCAAAGCGGCATCGAATTGATGTTTTTCCAATGTGTCTAAAAGAGTTGGTATTTGTGCTTTGTTACGACTCGCATACATACCTGTTTCGTCCGTTGCCTTGCCTTGATTAATACTACTTTGAACAGATCCAACAACGAGCTGCACACCTAATTTTTGAATTAGCTGGTCCCTAAATTCTAGGGTTTCCTTGAAATTATGCCCTGTATCTATATGGACTAGTGTAAATGGGATTTTAGCAGGTGCAAAAGCCTTGGCCGCAAGATGGGTTACAACTATAGAATCTTTACCCCCAGAAAATAAAATACAAGGATTGTCAAATTGAGCAAAAGCTTCGCGCAGAACAAAAATAGATTCTGCTTCCAGTTCTTCTATATGCTCTAATCTATAGGAAGCCATGAGTTCGTTTTTAAAAATTCAAGAATTTGATCCACAGATGCTTCAATATTTTGTTTTTTAGATTCAATACGAATGTCGCAATTTTTTGGAGATTCAAAAGGGCTAGATACTCCCGTAAAATCCTTTATTTCTCCATTTCTTGCTTTTTGGTATAGCCCTTTAACATCTCTTTTCTCGCATTCTTCAATAGGGCAATCGATGAAGACCTCTATAAGTTCGTTTGATGAGATGATTTCTTTGGCAAGCATTCTGTCTATTTCAAAAGGAGAAATAAATGCTGTGATTACAACTTGACCTTTATCGATAAAAAGCTTTGCTATTTCTGAAACCCTTCTAATATTTTCAGCACGGTCTTTTTTGGAGAAAGTCAAGTCTTTATTGATGCCGAGTCTCGTGTTATCACCATCTAGAACAATAGATTGAATTCCGCTTGAAAACAATTTCCTATTTAAGGAATTTGCAATGGTAGATTTCCCCGATCCCGACAAACCCGTAAGCCAAATAACAAATGAACGGTGACCATTTCTTTCTTGGTAGTTTTCCCTATTGATGCTATACTCTTGCTTTATGATATTACTCATTTTCTTTTCTATGCGGTAGGCCTATGTTAATATTGAACCATAAACGTTCATGAAAAAAATAGAGAATCATTTTCGTAATGACTTCAACCCCACCAATTTTAAGACCAGTAAATAGATTGCCAGTAATCAACCATCCAATCATCATCGTGTCTAGAGTGCCAACAATGCGCCAAGTAATTGTTTTTGCTATATGCCTCTTTACCGAGGGGTCTTGAAATAATAAAAGGTCTAAAATCATTATACGGCTTCGCCATTCTCAGTCCCAAAATAATTTGAATCGAAGTAGGCGTTTTATATTTATTAATCGAATTAATCCTTACTCCAAACTAGGAGAAAAGGTTCGTTTTGTTTTTTAGAAAATGACGAGAATTCTTCTTCCGTCATCAACATGACTCTTATTTTTCGAGATATTAAATCTTCAGACTTCCCAACAAGTTCATGAAGGTAAGCTTTGTCAATTGCCCCTGTTAATACAACATCGATGACCTCTGAACTCTTTCCTTTAGCGTAATCACCGATTAAAAAGGCTTTTTCTACAGAGCCTAGGTTTTCAATAACGGATTCAATAATAGAATCGATACCTGTTATTTTATTTACGATACTTCGGATGTCTGGGAATAAAGGGTGCGACGATTTTGCTTGGTATAGAATTGTATTTCCTTTTGAGCTACTCTCGAGTAAACCGGCATCTTTTAGGCGATTTAATTCGAGACGAACGGAATTGGTGCTTTCTCCAAATTCACTTGCCAATTCTCTTAAATACGATTTCATTGTGGGATTCAAAAAGAATTTGACCAACAAACGAACTCTTGTTTTTGATGTAATTAACGCCTCTAACATTGAGTAACAAAATTACTCGAATATGAAATAGTGTAAAAATTTTAATAGATATTTATTAACAAGAAATGAACAAATGCAGGTCTTGAGCGAGTAAACCTATATATTTAGGTAGTTTTTTACATAATCCGTAACCCCTTCTTCAAGACTGTGAAAAGGTTTCTTGTACCCTGCATCTCGTAATTTGTGTATTGAGGCCTCTGTGAAGTACTGGTATTTATCTCTAATATCTATTGGCGTGTCTATGAATGATATCTTGGGTTCCTTATTGAGGGCTTTAAAAGTAAAGCTTACCAAGTCGTAAAAGGTCCTGGCTTTGCCTGTGCCAACATTGTATAATCCAGATGTGGTATTTCCTTGATGTAAAAACATCATGATAGAGACAACGTCCTTTACATATATGAAGTCTCTGAGCTGCTCCCCATCTTTATAGTCTTTATGATGCGAGCCAAATAACTTCATTTCTCCCGTTTTTTTTATTTGGTGATAAGCATGATAAACGACACTCGCCATTCGTCCTTTATGGTTTTCATTTGGGCCGTAAACATTAAAGAATTTTAACCCCGCCCAAAATGGAGGCGCCTGTTTCTGTTTCAGCGCCCATTTATCAAAATTATTTTTTGATTCTCCGTAAGGATTTAATGGTGCTAGTTTTGAAATAATTTCGTGTCGGTCTTCATACCCATGCTCTCCTAGACCATAGGTGGCTGCGCTACTTGCATAAATCAAAGGTATGTTGTGTGTTGCACATATTCCCCAAATATCTTGGCTATAAATAACATTCAATTTTTCATGAATATCATAATTCATTTCTGTGGTGTCTGTTCTTGCGCCTAAATGAAATACAAATTCAACGGAACCAGCGTTAGAGGAAAACCAATCCATAAAAACAGATCGTTCTATCTTGAATTCACAGCGAAGTTTTTGGTGGTTGCTTTCTTTATCTTTTCTTGAAAAGTCATCTACAAGTATCAGGTTTGAAATCCCTGATTCATTTAGTTGTTCTACAAGAAAACTTGAGATGAAACCTGCTGCGCCTGTTACTACAATCATTGGTTTAGAACAATCCGTTGATTTCAGCATCTATAGAGTGAATGATTTTACCAAGATCTTCTTGGTTTTCAGGGAATCTATTATTGTCAATATCAATAATTAATAATTTCCCCTTATCATAAGTTGAAACCCACGCCTCATAGCGCTCATTCAGTCGCTTTAGATAATCTAAACGAATACTCTCTTCATATTCCCTGCCTCTCTGCTGTATTTGATTTACAAGTGTCGGTACACTAGCTCTTAAGTAAATGAGTAAATCTGGAGCCGAAACAAAAGAATCCATTAAGGTAAAAAGTGAAAAGTAGTTTTCAAAATCTCTAGTCGTCATGAGGCCCATAGAGTGAAGATTTGGTGCGAAAATAAATGCATCTTCATAAATAGTCCTGTCTTGAATGACCGTTTGCTCTGTAGATTTAATTTCCTGTACTTGTGTGAATCGACTGTTTAAGTAGTAGATCTGAAGATTAAAAGACCAGCGCTGCATGTCGTGGTAAAAGTCATTTAAATAGGGGTTGTGTTCCACATCTTCGAAATGTGTTTCCCATCCATAATGCTTTGAAAGCATGTTTGTTAAGGTTGTTTTTCCTGATCCTATATTTCCTGCAACTGCAATATGCATAACTTCTTTTTTTTTGCTTTGCTAAATTAGTATAATTGGCCGTATCCTTATCGATTATTGATATTTTAATTCATAAGTTGAAATTGCTCCATCTTTGCTAAAATAAAAAGAATTCCCATGCACTCGCAGGTTGTCAGAGTCAGGGCATTCCATTGTTAAAGTAATTTGCTTGTTTTCGAGTGAATGAAATACCACTTTTTCTTCACTTAATTGAACGACATAACCGTTCCAGAAATTCAATGCTGAATATTTCTCTTCAAGTTGCCCCTTGAGATTTAAAAACATATCAAAAACAAATATGGTGGAGTCTTTATCTAATAGAAATATATTGTTTTCATGCTCTTTTAACGATTTGATATTCATCGTTTCACCGATTAAAGCTTGAATGTTAACCACGCTTTGAGTTGTCGTCTTTTGAACCAGGTCAATTAGAAACAATGAGCTATTGAATTCATCGTAAACGTAGAGTAAGTTAGGTCTC
>CAJJCU010000060.1 GCA_905182775.1 uncultured Flavobacteriales bacterium | reverse complement strand
TAATGAGATGATACGTCTTTTATCAGAAGATTCTACAATTAATTTGCATTTTTCAATTTCAATAAATTCATTGTTTTTTAAAATTCTTCCCGCTTGCTCAATGACAAAACCTCCTATGGTTTCCGCTTCTCCTTTTAATTTCTCAAAAGGTTCTGAATCGATTTTAGCCGCCTTGTAAAAATCCATTAAAGAAGTTCTTCCCTCGAAAATATAAACACCATCGTCTATTTTTGAATAGACGAGCTCTTCCTCATCGAATTCATCGGTAATATCTCCAACGATTTCTTCTAGGATATCTTCAAGCGTAACAATACCGGATGCGCCTCCATATTCATCAACCACGATCGATAGGTGCATCTTTTTTGTTTTGAATTCTTGAAGTAAGTCATTGATTTTCTTGTTTTCAGGTATGAAAAAGGGCTTGCGCAAAGTACTAAGCCAATTAAATTGATCATTCTGATTGAGAAACGGTAGTAGGTCTTTAATGTATAGGATTCCGATGACTTGGTCAGCTGTTTCTTTGTATACAGGTATTCTTGAAAAGCCACAATCTAAAATAAATGACTTTATTTCGCTGAATTTCATTTGGGAATCAACGGCGGAGACCTCAATTCTCGGTTTCATAATTTGAGAAGCTTCAGTTTTTCCAAACATCACGATTCCCTCTAAAATCTTATGCTCGTCCTCAGGAGACTCCTCTTTAGTGATGGCTACAGCCTGCTCTAAGTCAGAAGATGAGACATTAACCTTTCCTTTTTTTGTTTGATCAAAAATCCGAGAGCTTTTGACTAATAGGAGCACAAGCCACGAGAATGGGGGTGTTGCTTTAATCATGTTTAGTGGCTTGGCCATCATTTTGGATACAAAAGGTGCATTCTTTACAGCAAATATTTTTGGAATGACCTCTCCCCAGATTAAAATCAAAAGTGTTATACCAATCACTTCTAAGAAAAACCTTAGGTAATTATCTGCATGAGGAAAACAGTAGCTTATGAGGTAACTCGATAAAATAACAATGCCTACATTGACGAAATTGTTAGCTATAAGTAGCGTGGCTAGTAGTTTTTTCGGCTCTTTTAAATGATTTAAAATAGCATTCTCTTTTTGACTTTTATCCTGCTCTATGGTTTCAGTGTCTTTAGGCGAGAGTGAGAAATAAGCCGTTTCTGCACTAGAGAAAAGTGCTGAAAGCATTAAAAGTAAAAGAATGACAATGGTTAAAACAACGGAGGTAGTGTCTATAGAAATAGCGTTAAAGAAAAGGGGGAGGGGCTCGGCGTTAATCATTAAAAAGGAAGTGTATCGTCGGTTTTACTTTCCATGTCTTCAATTCGTGACGTAATTTTTTGAGTGTTTTCCTCGACGTATGAGTGTTTTGGTTTTTCTTTTGGATCAATTTTGGAAAGAACAGTTAGCTCGTTGGCCACAATATCGACACTATAGCGCTGGGTACCTTCTTTGTCTTTCCAGGATCTTTTTTTGATTTTACCTTCAACGTATACCTTAATTCCTTTACGAAGAATTTTTTCTGCAATTTCAGCCAGACTACCAAATGTAACAACGTCATGCCATTCGGTATTTTCAATACGTTTACCGGAGTTTTTGTCGGTATATTGTTCAGAGGTAGCCATTGAAAACCTGACGAGTAAGGCGCCAGATTCTAGTTTTCTGACTTCAGGATCCTTACCAAGGTTTCCAACAAGAATGACCTTATTCACGCTTCCGTTCATAGCGTAAATATAAAAAAAACAGAATTAGAGATGGTTTTACTTTTTCGTTTTCTTCTTACCACGAGTCTTTTTCGGCTGGTTTTTAATAATCTCTAGGCAATCCTTTAGTTCGAGGTCTTCAGCAACAACGTCTTTAGGGATTTTGAAATTCGCCTTTCCTTGTTTGATATAGGGACCGTATTTCCCATTAAGCACAAATAAATCTGGCTCTTCTTCAAAAGACTTTATTTTGTTCGCTTCAGCTTGTTTTACTTTTTCTAAATAAATATCTAATGCCGTCTCGAAATCAATTTCCATGGGATCTATCTCTTTCGGGATAGAAGCAAAAGTTCTTTCTACTTGAACATAGGGCCCAAACCGTCCAATATTCACCTTTACATCCTTGTCTTCATGCTTCCCTAGAATTCTCGGGAGTTTAAAGAGTTCAAGAGCTTCTTCAAGGGTGATTGATGAGATAGACTGTGTACTCAATAGTGAAGCGAATTCCGCTTTTTCACCATCTTCTTTTTCATCTCCGACCTGAACCATAGGACCGAATTTCCCTATTCTTGTTATGATCTTTCTACCGCTTTTAGGATGGTTTCCGAGCAGTCTTTCTCCTGTAGCGCGTTCAGAATTTTCTATCGTGTTTTCAACTCCGGAATGAAAAGGTTTGTAAAATGATTCAAGCATTTTCTTCCAATCAAGTTCTCCATTTGCAATTTCATCAAATTGATTTTCTATAATCGCTGTGAATTGATAATCCATGATGTCATTGAAGTTGTCTTGAAGGAAATCTGTAACTACGACACCAATATCAGTGGGGGATAATTTGTTTTTTTCTTTCCCGGTAATCTCAGATTTAGTTGATACATCAACATGATCGTCTAAAAGTGTCATAGAAATGTATTTTCTTTCTATACCCTCTTTGATTTTCTTCTCAACGTAACCTCTCTTTTGAATTGTGGAAATAGTCGGCGCATATGTTGAGGGTCTTCCGATTCCCAACTCTTCTAATTTTTTAACCAAAGAAGCTTCAACATATCTTGCAGGTGCTCTACTGAATCGTTCGTTAGAGTTGATTTCTATTCGCGTTGCGTTTTCTCCGTTTTCTACTTTCGGAAGCAGGCCTTGGGTATCATCGTCATCATTCTCAGATAAATTACTTTCTATATAAACAGATAGGAAACCATCAAATACAATTACCTCTCCCTTACAAACAAATGTCTTGTCTATTTGAGGGGCACCAATCTTAATGGTCGTTCTTTCAAGCTTTGCATCACTCATTTGGCTGGAGATTGCTCTCTTCCATATTAGCTCATAAAGTCTGCTTTCATCATTTTCCATTTGAACCTCATGTGCACCGAAGTCTGTAGGGCGAATTGCTTCGTGAGCCTCTTGAGCACCGCTCGCTTTAGTCCTATATTGTTGAGGGTTAGAATAAGCGTCACCATATTTTTGAATAATAGCTTCTTTAGCAGCGTCTCGAGCTGTTTCAGAAAGGTTGACAGAATCAGTTCTCATATACGTGATATGCCCAGATTCATAAAGTCTCTGTGCTACCGACATGGTTCGAGAAACTGAAAAACCTAATTTTAAACTGGCCTCTTGTTGAAGTGTTGAAGTTGTGAAAGGAGATGCAGGCTTCTTTGTAGCGGGTTTTTTCTGAACATCTTCTACCGAAAATGATGCTTTGATGCATGATTTTAAAAAAGTTTCCGTTTCCTCTTTGCTTTCAAATGGACTTGATATATCCCCTTTGACATTTCCGTTTTTAACTGCGAAAGTTCCGCTAGTTTTATAGAATGATGAAGATTCGTGCGCTAAAATTTGTTTTTCTCTTTCTACAATTAGTTTAACTGCTACCGATTGAACCCGACCGGCGGATAAGCTAGGACGCACCTTTCTCCACAATACTGGGGATAATTCAAAACCTACAATACGGTCTAAAATACGACGAGCTTGTTGGGCATCAACAAGTTTTTTGTTTACAGTTCTATATTTTGTAATTGCTTTTAAAATTGCATTTTTGGTAATTTCATTAAAAGTAATTCGTCTTGTTTCTTTCTCATTCAGCTTCAAGGTCTCCTGTAAATGCCATGAAATCGCTTCTCCTTCGCGATCCTCATCCGTCGCTAGCCATACAATCTCAGCAGCCTTGGCTAGTTTTTTTAGCTCCGCAACTATTTGTTTCTTATCAGAAGAAACCTCATAATTCGGAGTAAATCCATTCTCAATATCGATCGCGTTTTTCTTAGCTAAATCACGAACATGACCATAACTAGACCTTACAACAAAGTCTTTTCCTAAATACCCTTCTATGGTTTTTGCCTTGGCGGGGGACTCAACAATAACGAGATTTTTTGACATATTTTTCTTTTGAATGTGTGCAAATGTAACTTATCTTAACGTTATCTGTCAAATGTTTACTGTGAAAAAAAAACTGACCTATATAATTCGTTGTTGTTGCGCATCATATTTAGAACATAAAAAAACACGATGACATTTTGTCATGCTTCACGATTTATGTAAATTTGTTTTCCAAAAAAAACAATTCATGTCACTAGAAGAAAAAGAAATTCTTGAAGACCGTCAAGGAGAAGTATTAGAGCGAGATGATTCCTCTATATCCCCTGCTTCAAAGAAGCTATATATTGAGAGTTACGGTTGTCAAATGAATTTTTCTGATAGCGAAGTTGTGGCTTCAATTATGTCAAAAAATGGATTTTCAACAACACGTGATGTGGATCAAGCAGATGTTGTTTTAATAAATACTTGTTCTATTCGAGATAACGCAGAGAAACGCGTTCGAAAACGTTTGACAGAATTTAAAAAGAAAAAAGAAAAAAATCCTGAAATGGTTGTTGGGATTTTAGGATGTATGGCAGAGCGATTAAAGAAATCACTCTTGGAACAAGAAAAACTGGTTGACCTCGTAGCAGGTCCAGATGCTTATAGAGATTTACCGAACCTCATTGAAGAGGTAGGAACGGGTCAAAGAGCTGTTAACGTCTTGCTTTCTCGTGATGAAACCTATGCAGATATTTCTCCGGTTCGTTTAGATAAGGGCGGCGTTTCTGCATTTGTAACGATCATGCGAGGGTGTGATAATATGTGCTCCTTTTGTGTTGTGCCATTTACAAGGGGGCGCGAAAGGTCTAGAGACCCAGAAACAATTATTCAAGAGTGCCGGGATCTATTTTCCTCCGGTTATCGTGAGGTGACTCTTCTTGGTCAAAATGTTGATTCTTATCGTTGGAACATTTCCAATAAGGGAGAAGTTAAAGATGATAATATACCGACGGTTAATTTTGCGCAGCTTCTTGAAAAAGTAGGTCAAGTCTCTTCAGCCTTACGTGTGCGGTTTTCGACATCTCATCCCAAGGATATGACGGATGATGTTCTTCACACAATGGCGGCCTATGAAAATATCTGTAATTACATTCATTTGCCAGTTCAGTCCGGAAACACGGAGGTCTTGAAAAGAATGAATCGTGGTTACTCTCGAGAATGGTATCTCAACCGCATTGAGGCAATCCACCGCATTATTCCTGATTGTGCAATCTCTACTGATATTATTTCTGGTTTCTGCGGCGAAACGGATCATGAACACGATGATACATTGACACTTATGGATCGTGTTGCATACGATTTTGCTTACATGTTTAAGTACTCTGAGCGTCCAAAGACACTGGCAGAAAGGAAGTTTGAGGATGATGTACCTGAAAATATTAAATCGAAACGGTTAACTGAAATCATTGACAAACAACTGACCTATTCGTTGGCGTCAAATAAAACAAGAATAGGGAAAATAGAAAAAGTTTTAGTTGAAGGGTTTTCTAAAAGATCCCAGGAGCATATGTCCGGAAGAACAGGGCGTAATTCTATGGTCGTTTTTCCTGCAGGCAATTTTCAAAAAGGAGATTACGTATCTGTTAAGATTAAAGATTGTACTTCTGCAACCCTTTTAGGTGAACTTGTCGAAAAATAATTACAATGAACGTACAGCAAATTAAACAACGTTTTGGAATCATAGGGGATACCCCATTACTTAACCGTGCCCTAGAGGTTGCAGCCCAAGTAGCTCCAACTGATATTTCTGTATTGGTTGCAGGAGAAAGTGGGACGGGTAAGGAAATCATACCACAAGTGATCCATCAACTTAGTGCGCGAAAGCACGGAGAATATATCGCTGTAAACTGCGGTGCTATTCCGGAGGGAACTATTGATTCTGAACTTTTTGGTCACGAAAAAGGGTCTTTTACTGGAGCTTCAGGCAGCAGATTAGGCTATTTTGAAGTTGCAAATGGTGGTACAATTTTCTTGGATGAGGTCGCAGAACTGCCAATGCAGACACAGGTCAGATTACTTAGAGTACTGGAAACAGGAGAATTTATGCGCGTGGGAGCTTCTAAAGTAATTAAGACGAATGTACGTGTTGTTGCTGCAACGAATGAAAATATGATGGAAGCTATTTCATCGGGTAAATTTCGTGAGGACTTATATTATAGGCTAAGTACTGTTCCTATTCAGCTTCCTGCTTTGCGAGATCGAAAAGAGGACATCCATCTTTTGTTTAGAAAGTTTGCGCACGATTTTGCTGAAAAATACCGCATGCCTGCCATCAAACTAATGAAAGATAGTGTGTTGGTCTTGGAAGCTAATGATTGGCCAGGGAATATCCGTCAATTAAAAAACTTAGTGGAGCAGGTTTCTGTAATTGAAACGACACGAGAG
>CAJJCU010000059.1 GCA_905182775.1 uncultured Flavobacteriales bacterium | reverse complement strand
AGAACGTGCAATCAACATGCATTTTGGATCTATGGAAAACCTACGAAAGGAACTTTCTAATGCTGCGGCAAAAAGATTTGGATCGGGCTGGGCATGGCTCGTTGTAACCCCAAACCAGGAACTTGTTGTGAGTAGCTCCCCTAATCAAGACAATCCGATTATGGATGTGTCAGAGGTTCGAGGCATACCAATTCTTGGAATAGATGTTTGGGAGCATGCATATTATCTACGTTATCAAAATAAGAGAGGCGACTACCTGAGTGCAATATGGTCCTTATTAGATTGGTCCGTAGTTTCAAAAAAGTATGCAGCTGCATTAATCAGCCCTCTTTTAGTGAAAATTGAAAAAGAGAACTGGCCGGAAATGAATGCCTTTCATAAAGTTCTTGCAGAAACCTTTCATGCAGCGGAAAAAGATAACTTCAAACCGATTCGTGATTTAAGCGGTGCATTGTATGCAAAATCTATCTTATTACAAGATTCAGATATTCCTAAGCCGCTTCTGAAACCTGAAGTGTCTTCTGCTTTAATTAGATTAGAAAAAAAATGTGCGAGCTTAAATAAGCTGGTTGCTAAAAACGCAAAAGAAAAATCGATAATGAAGATGATTTCTGCGGTTCATGATGTTTTTCATGAGGTCCAGGGTTTGTGTCATGATTGATGTATAATCGAAAAGTTAGGAAGCCATGCAATTTCAACTTACAAAGAAATTTATCGAACAACTCAAACAAAAGCTTGAGTCAGATGATCATACGTGGATTCATAAAAATGTTTTAGAATTACATCATGCTGATATTGCTGATGTTTTAGAGGAGCTCTCACATGAGGAGGCCAAACAGGTTTATTACATGACCGATGATGACCTCCAGGCGGATATCCTTATGGATTTGCAAGAGGAAAATAGGGATAGACTCATCGAGTCCTTGAGTATAAAAGAGCTTGCAGATCAAATGGAACATTTGGATTCCGATGATGCAGCAGATATTCTTGGTGAGCTTCCTGATGAAAAAATCCAAGAGGTCATTTCTCAAATGGAAGACGATGCGGCAGCAGAAGACATTGTTGATCTATTGAATTACGATGAAGACATTGCCGGTGGGCTCATGCAAAAAGAGTTCCTAAAGGTCGAATTAGACTGGCCAGTTAATAGGGCGTTAAGACAACTTAGACGACAAGCCGAAGACGTGGAGCGTGTATATAATATTTTTGTCACAGATGAAGACGACCATTTGTTAGGGGTCTTGTCTCTAAAAAGGCTGTTGATTGCAAATTCCACGACTAAAATAGCCGAGCTATACAATTCAAAAAACATTATTTCGGTCAAAACATCAGAGTCCCCTGAGCAGATTGCTTTGCTCATGGAGAAATATGACCTAGTAACCGTTCCCGTTGTAGATTATCAAAATAAGTTAGTAGGTCGCATAACTCTAGATGATGTTGTAGATTATCTTAAAGAGGAAGCGGATAAAGATTTCCAATTGGCGACGGGTATTTCGGAACCCATGCAGTCTGATGCTACTATTTGGGAAATTGCCAAAGCACGTTTGCCTTGGTTGGTTGTGGGATTGGCCGGAGGAATTCTTGGTGCAAAAGTGATTTCAGGCTTTGAGGTAAGTATTGCAAATATACCTGAGCTTGCCTTTTTTATTCCCTTAATCACTGCGATGGGTGGAAACGTTGGTGTTCAGTCATCAGCAATTGTTGTGCAGTCATTGGCTAGAGGGGAGCAGCAAATAGGCAGTATTTTAGGCAAGATTTGGAAAGAGACATTGGTCGGTCTTGTAAATGGTGTTCTTCTGTCGCTTCTCATTTTTGGTATTGCAACTGTGTTTGGAGGGCTTGGGCTTGGATTAGTGGTTAGTATCTCTTTATTCACGGTTATTATCGTAGCTGCAATCTTTGGAACGTTTATCCCGCTCGTCTTGAATAAATATAATATTGATCCCGCTTTAGCTACAGGCCCATTTATTACAACGATGAATGATGTTGTTGGTTTGTTTATCTATTTTTCCATAGGACTTATCATTTTTAGTATGATGGCTTGATTCTATTAAGTCCTTGTATTTTTTCTATCTTTGCAATCCAAAAATAATGGAGAGGTGGCAGAGTGGTTGAACGCGCACGCTTGGAAAGCGTGTTTACGGAAACGTAACGGGGGTTCGAATCCCCCTCTCTCCGCATATTTAAAAGCCCTTTTTAGGGCTTTTTTCATTTTCAAATGTCATTTAAGTCCCGAATTGTGCATTTATTTTTCGTTTTAACCAGGAACATTTTCATAAATCGTTGCTAAAAAGTAAAAAAAGGTTATTTTTGGGCTAATTAAACAAGAAGAATTTAATTTTTACTTATGAAAAATATGATCAAATCGTTAGCCTTTGTTTTTACTTTAATACTAGGCTCTACTCTACAAGTTCAAGCGCAAGATGATGCGACAATGAATGCGACAGAAGATGCCAGCGCTAATGCGGGTGTTTCAAATGCAGCAACTCAAACAGCTCCTGCAGCATCAACAGAGGAGGAAGAAGTGGAACTTAGTTTCGTTCAAACTTTGAAACAAAAATATATTGAGGGTGATGTTTTATGGATGACACCTGTTTTAATTTGTTTAATTATTGGGATGGCCCTTTCCATTGAAAGAGTGGTTTACCTCAATCTTGCGACGATTAATACCGATAAGTTTAAAAAAGACATTGAAGCGGCACTTCAGTCAGGTGGTGTTGAAGCAGCAAAAGATATTGCAAGAAATACAAGAGGACCTATAGCCTCAATCTATTATCAAGGTCTTTCGAGAGCTGATGAGGGGATTGACATTGTAGAAAAGTCAGTGATTTCTTATGGTGGTGTTCAGAATGGATTATTGGAAAAAGGAATGACATGGCTTCAATTATTTATTGCATTGGCACCGATGCTTGGGTTCCTTGGAACAGTTATCGGGATGATTCAGGCATTTGATAAAATTGTAAAAGATGGTCAGGTATCACCAACGACAGTTGCAGATGGTATTAAGGTCTCTCTTTTGACAACCGTTTTTGGTTTGATTGCAGCGATTTTCTTGCAGATATTTTACAACTACATTACTTCAAAAATCGACAGTATTGTTAATGAAATGGAAGAAGCATCAATCTCATTAATTGACATGATGTTGCATAACAAGGCAGCTAAGTAATTCTTTTAAACCCTATTCTATGAAAGAAGATAAAATGAACTTGATACTTACGATTACTCGATATGCTTTAGTGCTTATAGGAGTTGGGTTGAGTGTCATGCTTTTCTCCGGACCAACAGTTGCGGATGGAAAGGCGGCAATGACTGAATTTAGAGAAAGCGGATCCATGACTGCTATTTACTACACCCTGTTTATAATAGCGACAGCTGTTATAGCTGTGCTTGGATTCTTCGCTTACCAGATCGCTATGCAGCCTAAGAAAACATTAATGTCTATCGTTGGTATTGTTGTAGCCTTCGTTCTATATTTTGTGATGTATTTTTCTGGTTCATCTGACACGATGAAAACTTTAGCATTGAGACATGAGGCAAGCGACTCGGTTATAGCAGCCACCTCTGCGGGTGTCTATACCATTGGGTTTTGTCTTGCTGTTGGTGTTCTAGTTGTTGTATTTGGTCCTCTAATGGGTAGATATAGAAAATAACAATATGGCTAAAAGAGATATTCCTGAAATTAATGCGGGTTCTATGGCGGACATAGCCTTCCTTTTGTTGTTGTTTTTTCTTGTAACAACGACCATGGATAAAGATCAGGCTTATGTTCGAAGCATACCAAAGAAAATTGAGATTCCACCACAGGATCTACCTCCTGTTCAAAAGCGAAATATTCTGGCTATTAAGGCGAATAGTCAAAACCAATTAATGGTTCGTAATGTTGTGTTTTCCGATCCTGATATGATCTCTGATTTTATTTTGAGATTTTACCAAACAAGTGAAATAAAAAACAAGCCAGAAGAAAACTTTCCTTTGTATTCTACTGCGACTCTTGGTCTTTGTGATTTGAGAATGGCTGAAATGGAAGCCAAAATAGAAGAAGCAGATAAAGTAGGTGCGGCTGATTTGGCTAAATTCTTTTCTTCGGCTTTAGAAGAGTGGAACAAGAAAAAGAAAGCTATTAAACTGTATGGAAAGTCTGAATTAAGAGAGATTGACAAGCAGGCCCACATCCGTATTGAGGTTCAAGAAGCGACTGCGTATTCAATTTTTACTCAAATTCACAATGAAATAGAGGAAGCTTTGATTGAAATGAGAAACAAGAAATGTAAAGAACTTTTTAGTGAGCCTTATACACTTGTGAAGCAACGTTACAATCAGGATTCAGATGCACGCGATAAAGAGATTCTTGATTTGATCGAGATCTTATATCCTGCACGTATTATTGAAGTGACCCCGAAAAACTAAAGGTATGTCTAAATTTAGAAAAGTAGAAGAAAGATCAGCACCCGCCATGAATACGGCGTCTCTGCCAGATATTGTCTTTATGCTGCTATTTTTCTTTATGGTCGCAACAACCAGTAAGGAAACTGACCCTACGGTTAAGTATACGGCGCCTGAAGGCTCAAGAACAGAAGACCTAACACCTTATAAACAAAGATCCGAGATTGACTTTTTATATCTCGGAGCTCCAAGAAACCCAAATAGGGCTTCAGCATTTAAATTTGGTTATGCTTTATCTCTCGATAACGTGGTTCAGGCGACACCAGATGGATTGTATTCTACCAATGCAGTATCGCGTTGGAAAAGAGACAAGTTTGATTCGAAACCTGCGAGAATGGTATCTCCAATAGAGGCTGTAATTACTTGTGTCAAAGCAGACCAAAGTGCTCCCACTGGGCTTATTTTCGATATTAGAAAACAGCTTCAAGATATCGATGCCTTGACAATTGCTTACTCAGTGAAAGACAAAGGCTTAAAATCTAAAGGTACAGAGTAGTCTTTTGTCTCTTATGGAGCTTGAAGAATCCACTAAAATTTCTGAAGAACTTATTTGTTTTCTAGAGGGCACATCCCTCGGAACGAATGGTGCAAAGTATACCCATCTTGATGTCCGTGATCGAATTGGCCAAACCGACAACCCCAAGTCTTATTCTCTCAAACGAAATACACAGATCATTGCAAACGTAACTTTTTGTATAAGGGACTTTGCGTATTATGTTCGGTATTTTGCCTTTCATCCCATTTATCAGAGTACGTCACGTATGAAACCGCGAAACCGTTCGAATTCTATTGTTCAAGAAAAAATGATGCAGGTATTTGACGATCTGAATAAGGTAAATAACCTTCCTTTTTATGCCTATATAGACGATGATAATTCTCGAAGTAAGGAGATGAGCATGCGTTTTGGGTTTGAAAAACACACACAAATTATAACGAGGTCATATAGCCGCATTTATCCCGGCAAATCGAAAAGAGTCTCTTTTAGCGAAGATTGGTCCGAAATATCAAAGATGGTTCGGCAACAATATGGTCATTATGATGCCTATTTTGAAACCCATATACAACATCCTCCTTTCGTAGTACTGCGCGACGGAGATGGAAACATAGAGGCATTTGCAAGGTTTACGCTAGTAAAATGGCGCTTACATAGGTTGCCTGGATTTTTTGGTGCAGCCTTGGTAATGATTCTTCCTTTTATTCCTTTTCTGCGCAGTCTTATAAAACCGAAAAAACACCTTTTTCTTGCACCTGACATTGTCTCCCAAGGGGTAGATTCAAATAAAATAGAAGCCTTATTTTCAGGTGCCTTGGCACTCTATAATGTCCATTCAATGATTTGGTTTGTTGATCCAAACGACCACGCTTATAAGCGCTTGTCCAAAAAATTCCGTTGGGGTTTATTAGATAAAATTATTGGCGTCAAAAAGGTGAATGTTGTTTCTAGAAATGCAGTAAAAAAGTATCAAGCAAAGCACCCTTTTTTTGTCAGTGCCTATGATTTGATCTAGTCCGTAGGTTCTTTCACTGTTCGGTGTCCGCCCATGAATTCTTTGAGATAATCTGTCACCCTTTGTTCTCTTTTCACGGTTTCAACCAATACTTTTTTACACTTAGGTAAGCTCTCAGAGATTCTATTAACGAAGCCTTTGTGTCCCTGCCTTAGGATTGAATTCATGTCGAGCAGCATAAACAATTTAAGTTCCCCAATATTGAAGCCATTTTGAAAATACATTTCACAAATTCTTTTGGGTGTGCCCACGATGAGTTCTGTACCAAAAAACAGGTCGTTTCGTTGCCGAACACGCTGTCCTTTTTCAATAATGAGATCGAGCGTTAAATCAAGTTCTTTAAATTTTTTTTCTAAAAAATCACCAAGAGCCCGAGCTGTTGTATCATCAATGCATATTACGATTCCCCGAGGGGAACCTTCTTTGGGTTCCGGGATACAATCCGTTATAATATCCTGAAAAAGCTGGAAGTTTTGCTCTATCTGCGCTTGAATGACAACAGAATTTCCTGACTTCAATATTTTGCGACTTGCTAAACCAAAATTTTCCATATGCTAATTTAGTTTTTCGTTTTCTTTATGTCTTGTATGATCTCTTTTTGTTTTCTTTTCCATGTTTTTTTCAAACGCATCTTCTAAATCCACACCGGTTTGATTCGCTATACAGATTAGCACAAATAGGACATCGGTCAGCTCGTTAGAAAGGGATTGATCTTGATCACTTTTTTTGTTGCTTTGTTCACCATAGGTGCGTGCCATGATACGCGCAACTTCGCCCACCTCTTCCATAAGAATAGCCGTGTTGGTCAGTTCATTGAAATAGCGAACGCCATATTTTTTTATCCAATCATCTACTTTTCCTTGTGCTTCCTTTAGCGTCATTGGTTCGAGGTATTTAATTGCGAAGTTAGAAAAATGAACGCAATAGATTCAAGGTGTGGCATTCCGTTTTTTTTTATGACATTTGTTAAAATAGAATTCTGTTAATGAAAAAGCTACAAAATTATATAAATGGAAAATTCCATGCCCCAATTTCAGGGGACTATATTGACAATGTGGATCCTTCTAAGGGAAGTGTTTATTCGCGTATTCCAGATTCAGGATCAGAGGATATTGAGTTAGCAGCAAAAGCGTCAAAAGCGGCCTTTCCTGGATGGTCAGGATTGTCTTTAGACGCGCGAAGTAAAATCCTTGTGCGCTTTTCTGAAGGGATTGAAGCCCGTATGGATGAGTTTGTTGCCGCAGAATCTATGGACAATGGAAAACCAGTCAGTTTAGCAAGGCAGGTCGATATACCAAGAGCAGTTTCTAATTTGCATTTTTTTGCAACTGCAATTCTTCATTTTGCCTCTGAATCTCACTACATGGAAGGTGTGGGGTTCAATTATACAACTCGAAAACCTATCGGTGTCGTTGGATGTATTTCTCCATGGAACCTGCCTTTATATTTGTTTACATGGAAAATAGCACCGGCATTAGCGGCAGGAAACTGTGTTGTAGCCAAACCTTCTGAAATCACCCCTTATACGGCTTATTTGCTATCTGAGGTGGCGGCAGAAATAGGATTGCCTCCTGGGGTACTAAATATTGTTCATGGGTTGGGCAGTACCGCAGGTGATGCGATTGTAAAGCATCCTGAAATTAAAGCCATTTCCTTTACAGGAGGAACTGCAACGGGTGCTTATATTGCAAAAACGGCAGGTCCTATGTTTAAGAAGCTTTCTTTAGAGCTTGGTGGAAAAAACCCGAATATTATTTTTGCAGATTGCGACTTTGAAGATATGTTAAACACGACCGTCAGATCTTCTTTTGCAAATCAAGGACAGATTTGTTTGTGTGGCTCCCGTATTTTCATTGAACGTTCCATTTATGATAAATTCAAAACAGCCTTTGCAGACAAAGTTTCTCGGATGAAAGTAGGTGTTCCTTCAGATCCGAACACAAAGCAGGGGGCTGTCGTTTCAAAAGACCATATGGAAAAAGTATTGTCCTTTATTGCTTTAGCTAAGGAAGAAGGCGGTTCTATTGTTGCTGGAGGAAAACAAGTGGTTCTTGATGCGCCTTACGACCAAGGGTTTTATATTCAGCCAACAGTAATTGAAGGCCTCTCCTATGATTGCAGAACCAATCAGGAAGAGATTTTTGGTCCTGTAGTAACGCTCTGCCCATTTGATACCGAAGAAGAAGTCTTAAAAATGGCGAATTCAACTGAATATGGACTGGCAGCAACTGTCTGGACCTCAGATTTAAAAAGAGCCCACCGTGTTGCCGATCAAATTCATTCTGGTATTGTTTGGGTGAATTCATGGTTAGTGCGTGATTTAAGAACTCCTTTTGGGGGAGTGAAATCTTCGGGTGTTGGCCGCGAAGGTGGTTGGGAGGCATTGAAATTCTTTACAGAACCTAAAAATATTTTTATAAAAAGCTAATGCGATTATTTTTCTTTATTCTTTGGACGACTTCTTTATCTGCTCAGGTAGAACCGGTTTTGTGGAAGGTTGAAAAAGACAGCATCCTGGAATGGACCTATTTCTTTGGAGATGAATTTAATGGGACAGAGGTCAATGAAGACCTATGGTATCCCAACTATCCGTGGGGCGGATTGTCTGCTGAGGCTGGAATCTATGCAGATAAAAACTTGGTGTCTCAACAGAATGGCTTACTGAAGCTCTCTACCGATACGACAAGCCAATGGAAGGCGTTTCCAAAGTGGATCTTAGAAACAGGTGGTGCAGCTAATGGGGAGGTAGCAATTAGAAATGGGAATGAGGTGCAGCTGAACTATCTCGTTTCAGCACTGTGGAGCAAAAAGCAGTTTAGGTATGGCTATTTTGAAGCCCGCTGTAAGTCTCCGAGCGGAAGAGGTTTATGGCCAGCTTTCTGGCTTTTTGGAGGCCAACCAAATGAGGAAGTTGACTTTATGGAAATGAAAGGCGAAAAGCACAAGCATTTTCATGTAGATATTCATTGTCCTAACAATTGTAATCGATTTAAAACAGGTTGGTTTGGTCGCACTAAAAAATGGGGTGCTTGGATCAAGACGGATAAGGATATTACAGATGAATTTGTGATCTATTCAGGTGTTTGGAAACCAGGAGAAATTAAGATGTATTTAAACGGACAAGAGGTGGCTACATTCAAAGGGGAACTTGAAACGAGCATGAATTTAATTGCCAATTTAGGGGTGGCCCAAGACGGAAAAGCTTTCGGTCCAGGAATTGATGAGCACACGAAGTTACCCAGTGACTTCTATGTCGATTATATGCGCGTTTGGCAACCGATAGATGGTTATCCTGGGCAACCGAATTCGGATAGTTCAGGGGCTAAAATACGCTATGACGTTCCGATCGAAAACAGCAAGATTATTCAAAGTGATGCAAGAGCTAAAAAAACGAAGCGGCTCATGAGAGATAAAGAGAGTGAGAAGCAGCACTTAGGATTCGTCTCTATGACTCAGGATCAATCGAATCAGCTTTTGTTTGAAAGGAATGGCGTTTTTGAAAGTAGCCCAAGTATAACGATTGCAGACGCTAATAAAAATGAGCTTTCGCAGCTTGTACTCAATGAAAGTCAGGTGTATTTCTCACTAAGAAAATTAAAGAAAGGAACGTATTATATCAAACTGAATCATTCAAAATCTTCGGCTTGGGTTCAGGTTCGGATTTAGACTAATTTCCAAGTCGGATTCCTCCCAGGAGTTTAATACTGTAATAATTCATATTGTATTTAAGATCGGAAAATCGAATAGACTTATTGTCAAATTCCGTTACCAGAAAGGCGAAGTACTTTTTATCTGAGTACCCTCCTAAAAGCCTAATATCGTAACGAGGCGCTAAACCTAAAAAGCCTCTTGTGTCATTTGAAAGCACATAAAACTTAGATTGAATAACACCACCGACTCCTAGCCACCCTGAAAATTGCCAGTTCTTAATGCGGTTCACGTATGCATAACCTGGGATAATACCAAAATCAATGGCAGATAGCGCGGATGCCTGAGTCTTGTCGTTATTCATTTCTGAAACCCCAGCGGGCACAATTGGTTTTCCATTATTGTCAACACCGAAGATATTCATAGTGCCTTTAACGTACCACGTATGAACAGGTTTGTTGTAATGGGCTTGTATCCCTCTTAAGGCGCGCATTTTAAAATCACGGTCATGAAAGTACCATGCATTGAGGTTAAAGTTAGTCGTTCCAACATCAGGAACATGCAGATTCTGGGTCTCTATGGGTGTAAAAGAGCTGTCCAATGCTGCATAGTTTTGAATGGCATATCCTTGAATCGTTTTAAAATCAACATCGAAAAAGAATTTTCGAACAGAGAAATTAACCCCCAAGTTGAACTGCTCGGATTCACCCCATTTTTCAATGGACTTGAGGTTATTAAAAACAGGGAACCCAATTCTTAAGTGGAACCATTTATAGGCAAAACCGATTCCCAAAAGTGTTTTAAAATTGTTTTTGTATTTCAGTTTGACACTTTGATTTCCGTATGGGCTTTCAATTCTAAAGGGCGCGCTATTATACCCCGCATCGAGATAAAAAACTTTCTTGTTCTTAAAGTCTTCAATTGGAGGCAAGCTTTCCTGAACCCTCCCATAAAAGGAGAGTATCAGAAAGACACTACTTAATTTTATTTTCCATTCCCAAGATGAAGGCATATACTTTAGCAGTTTCTTTTCGTTCGTTGCTTAAACCAGAACCCCCGCCGTGTCCAGCGTCCATATTACAGTCAAATAAAAATGGATTTTGATCTGTTTTGTAATCTCGAAGCTTGGCAACATATTTTAAAGGTTCCCAATATTGCACCTGAGAGTCATGGTATCCTGTGGTGATATACATCGCCGGATATGCCATCTTTTTAATGTTGTCATAAGGGGAATACTTGAGCAGATAATAGTAGTAGTTCTCCTCATTTGGGTTTCCCCATTCTTCGTATTCCGATGTTGTTAAAGGAATAGTCTCATCAAGCATGGTTGTGAGGACATCAACAAATGGAACTTGGGATACGATGCCTTTCCAGAGATAAGGCGCCATGTTGGCTACTGCGCCCATTAATAGACCACCTGCGCTTCCTCCTTGCGCATAAATTCGATCGGGATCACAGTATCCCATATGCCCAAGAAATTCCGCGGCATTGATAAAGTCCGTAAATGTGTTGGTTTTTTTCAAAAACTTTCCATTTTCATACCACTGCTCTCCCATGTATTTACTTCCTCGAATGTGTGCTACAGCGAAGACAAACCCGCGGTCCAAAAGACTCAATCTAGAAGCGCTAAATACATCTGGAATGGTAATTCCGTAGGAGCCATAGCCATAAAGAAGTAGGGGAGCTGATTTAAGATCAACGCCCTTCTTATAGACTAAAGAAATCGGAATTTGTTCTCCGTCGTTGGCTCTTGCCCAAATCCTCTGTGAAGTATAATTATCGGATGAAAAGCTTGGATCTTTGATCTCTTTTTGATGCCAAAGCTTTTGCGTTCCAGTGACCATATCGTAGGCATAGATGCTTGACGGCGTGGTCATCGAATTATAGGTGTAATAAAGGATGTTTGATTTAAAATCATCGTTCATTGCCAAACCTAAGTAATAGGTTGCTTCATCAAACTCTATGTAGGTGGTTTCTCTGGATTCAAAGGGGTAAATCTTTATTTTATTGAGCCCTTTTGTGCGCTCTTGAATCACCAAGAATTCTTGAAAAGAGCTTATGTCTTTAATATAAGTGTCCTTGCTCGTTTCTTGAAAAACATCACATTGGCCGATGCTTTTTGGAATTGTTCGAGCAAATAATATTTTATTGTTTGGCGCCTTATCATTGCTGATGATATAAAATCCGTTCGTGTGGTGCATCACTGAATAAAGATGCCCTTGTTTTCTTTTAAGAAAAACTTGAGGCACTGATTTAGGGTCGTTGGCCGAAATCCACCGAATCTCAGAGGTCAATGAGCTATAGCAATTAATGAAAATGTAGTCGCCTGTTTTGGATTTTGAAAAGTAGACACTGTACTTCTCATCATCTTCTTGATAAACCAACACATCTTCCGTGTTTTCAGTTCCTATTTTATGGCGAAAGACTTGATATTCCCTTAAGGTTTGAGGGTCTTTTTTGATGTAGTAAATGGTTTTATTGTCATTGGACCAGATCACATCACCGTTGCTGTCTTCGATACGGTCTTTGAGGTACTCCCCAGTTTTGTTTTTTCGGATCGAGATTGTATTCTTTCTTCTTCCTTTAAAATCTTCTACAACAGCTAGAAACTTATTATTTGGAGAGAGCTCCCAATCCGCTAAATCGTAAAATGATTTGTCTTTTGCCCTTTCGTTTTCATCAAAGAAAAGCTGGGCTTTGTCATTTTTAAGACGGTATATTTTTTCGTATTCCAAGCCCTCTTCATTTCTAGATTGATAGAGGTTTCCATTATACCAAAACGGAGACTTTTGTTCATTTGGATCGATTCTACTTTCCAATTCCTGATCGATGGTATCCACCAACCCTTTCAAACCAGAAAAATAAGCTTCACAGTATTTGTTTTCTTGGCCGATATATTCCAAGACTTCTTCAGCATCCCTTTCGTTCATCCAATAATAAGGGTCCTCTCGATTGTGGTCAAACTTACTGAGTGTTTTATTTTTTTTAGGAGCCGAGGGGAGGTTATTTTGTGCCATAATTGAAAAGCTAATGCAAAAAAGGATAATCAAATAGTGTTTCATGTTTACTTAAGGTTGATATTTCAAAAGTACGCAATATCTTTTCCGATTGTTGTACCTTTATTGTTGTGAAGAAACTCTACAAATTTTTATTGAATGCCCTGCCTAGGCCATTACTTATTCGGCTTAGCTACATTTTTAAGTTTTTTGCGCCTATTTTATATCGAGGAGAACAAGTTGCCTGTCCCGTATGTGAGAAATCATTTTCAAAATTCCTAAGCTATGGTTCTGAAGTTGCGCATCGTGAGAATGTCCTTTGCCCTTATGATTTAACCCTTGAAAGGCACCGCCTAATGTGGCTTTATCTCCAGCGTGAGACCTCATTCTTTTCGGCCCCAGGATTGAAAGTGTTACATATTGCACCTGAGCAATGCTTTTTACCTCATTTTAAAAAACAGCAAAACCTAGATTATATAACTGCAGATTTGGTTTCTCCAATTGCCGATATGCATTTTGATTTACATGACATTCCACTAGAAGACCACCTTTATGATGTCGTCTTTTGTAACCACGTTATGGAACATGTTGACGACCCCATTCGTTGTATGTCGGAGCTTCATAGAGTCATGAAACCTGGAGGATGGGCAATTATGCAAGTCCCTCAAGACATCAACAGAAAGGAAACCTATGAAGATGCGAGCATTACCTCTGCTTCTGAACGGGAGAAGCATTTTTGGCAAAAAGACCATGTCCGTCTTTTCGGAATGGATTATCCGCAATGGCTTGAGAAAGCAGGATTTAAAGTAGATCAATTTGATATGAACGCGAATTGGAAGCCAACTGAAATTGAAAAATACCGTTTAATGGGTAAGGAGATATTATATATAGCAAGAAAATCATGAAAATTAAAGCACTTATTTTAACCATTTTATTGCCTTTGAGCCTCTTCGGGCAGAAAAACATTTTTTTAAATATTGAGCATGTATTTGTGGGCGCTCCATTTGAATTAGAGACGATTTATACGCATCCCTCAGGCGACTCGTATTCCTTCGATTATTTGAATTATTATGTCTCAGATGTGATCATTACGCATGATGGAGGACAAGTTTTTACTTGCTTGCCTTCCGTTTTTTTGGTGACCACCGAAAACCATCTTTTGTACCTTGGCGGCTATGAGGTCGAAAACATTGAGCATGTTGAATTCACCCTTGGTGTACCTACTCGATTCAATAACCAAGATGGCGCTGAAGCCATCGACATTTCAGCTTATCCTGAAACAGATCCATTGAGCTTTCAAAGCCCATCTATGTATTGGGGCTGGGCATTTGGATACATGCATGTCGTTACTGCAGGCTGGCCACTTTTCGAGTTGCATAATGTTGGCTTACAGCTTGCAAAGCAGGTGTCAATAGATGTCATTCCCACAGAAACATCAAGCTCTCAAATTGATATTGAGTTCTATTGTAATATCGACCGATGGTTTAATTCAATTGATTTAACTGGAGGAATGCTTGTCAGTCATGGTCCAGGTCCTGAAAATGTTCAAATGATGAGTAATTTGTTGACGGAGGAAGTTTTCACCATGTCTGCCCAGGCTTCTATTGGTGAGCAATATCTAAGCGATGCGCTTGTGTTTTTTAATGATAAAGGTCTTCATGTGAATAACCTACCCGTTCAGACTCAAAGTATCGTAGTGACAGATCAGATGGGGCGAAAAATTCGTGAAAAAAAGATCAGCAATCAAACTGAGACGCTATTTGAGCTAAAGGATTCAGGACTGGTTTTCATCACCATTTTTAATGCTCAAGGTGGAGCAATTCAAAGCATTAAATATATACTTCCCTAATGCTAAGAAAGACCGTTGGTTTTTTCAGAATGGTTTATTCGCAATGGCTTGAGAAAGCACGATCGAAAGTAGATGAATTTGATTTGAAGGCGAATTTAAAGGCTATAGAAATCGAAAAACATCGTTTAATGGGTAAGGCAATTTACAATCCTTAATGTATACAAAGGGGTTAAATATTTTTATTTGGATTTTATGTTGCGCTACATTTTTGATGTGCAAAACCCGCCCAGATCTAAATCAATATGTGAGCACTCCTGCTCCAGCTGACAACCCAATGGATTCGGCAAAAGTAGCTTTAGGTAAGGCCTTGTTTTTTGATACTCGTTTGTCTTTAGACAACACAATCAACTGTGCATCTTGTCATAAACCAGGGTTGGCCTTTACTGATGGCTTAAAAACGAGTACCGGTATCAATGGCCAGAAAACAGACCGCAATTCACCTAGTCTATTAAACGCTGGCTTTCTACCGACCGTGATGTTCGATGCCCATCTTAAAACTTTAGAACTTCAGGCGATTGTTCCGATTCAAGAACCGAATGAAATGGGTCACAACATGCGCGATCTGATTCCTATATTGCGGGCTGTTCCAGAATACCAGCAGGCTGCGAAAAACATTTACGAAAGAAACTTTGATGCTTGGGTATTGACCAGAAGTCTTGCCGCTTTTCAAAGGTCATTGCTTTCTATGAGCGCTCCTTACGACCATTTTGCTAAAGGAGACTCAAGCGCTTTGACTAAAAAAGAGCAAGCGGGTTTAAAAATATTTTCCGAAAAACTGTATTGTACAGAGTGTCATTCTCCTCCTTATTTTACGAATTATGAGGCACGCAATAATGGCTTATATATCGATTATGGTGAGGATAAAGGTCGTTTTCGCATCCATTTAGATTCTTCTGAGATTGGAGATTTTAAAGTTCCGTCTTTGCGGAATTTAGGCCATACGTCACCCTATATGCACGATGGCTCTTTCGCAACAATAGAGGAGGTTATCGATCATTATGCAAAAGGAGGCGCAGGCCATCGATTGCAGGACCCTGTAATCGTTCCTTTTACATTATCTTCAAAAGAACGTGAGGCACTCATCGCTTTCTTAACTTCCTTAACAGATCTCTCTTTTTTCGAGCGTCTTTAATTCGTAACTTTGCGCCATGAATTCTAAGGTGGAAACCATTTGTGCATTGGCTACTGGAAATGGCATAGGCGCCATATCGATTATTCGTATTTCAGGTCCTGACTCAAGAAATGCGTTGTCGCAATGCTTTTCAAAAAAGCTAGATACGATTGCCTCCCATACCATACATTTCGGAACGATAAATTCTGCTGATGGGATTCCTATTGATGAGGTATTGGTTAGCTATTTTGAACACGGAAGGAGTTTTACAGGAGAAGAAAGCATAGAAATATCTTGTCATGGATCCCCATATGTTCAACAACAAATCCTTCAAGTTTTGCAAAGTCAAG
>CAJJCU010000058.1 GCA_905182775.1 uncultured Flavobacteriales bacterium | reverse complement strand
GTTTAACAATTATTAATGCGAAATTAACACCTTAAAACCTTTTAGCTCTATTTGTGTTCTTACCTTTACAACTTTTAAATTTAAATGAAACAAATTATATCTATTTCCTTTATTCTGTTTTCTCTTCTTGCAGGAGCTCAAAAGGTTGAAAAATATACTATTAGCGGTTATGTTAGCGATGTTAAAAGTGGAGAAGCTTTGATCGGAGTGAAGATTTATATACCGGAAATTAAAATGGGAACAGTAAGTAATACTTACGGTTTTTATTCTCTAACCTTAGATAAAGGCACTTATCAGATTCAATTTAGATCAGCCTTATATCCAACAGAGGTGAAAGAGGTTCAGTTGATTCGCGATATTGACTATAATCTAGAAATTGGTAGCGGTGTTCAGGATCTAGAAGAAGTAGTAGTCAATGGAAAGAAAGGAGAGAATGTGAAGTCCACGCAAATGGGTGCGATTTCTTTAGATATAGAAAGCATTAAGGCATTACCGGCCTTTATGGGGGAGGTTGATGTCATAAAAACAATCCAATTGCTCCCCGGAGTTTCTTCTGCATCTGAAGGTGGTCAGGGTTTTTATGTCAGAGGTGGCGGGCCAGATCAAAATTTGGTTCTTTTGGATGAAGGAGTCGTTTATAATGCGGCTCACTTGTTTGGTTTCTTTTCCGTTTTTAATGCAGATGCTGTTAAAAGTGTCAATCTTATTAAAGGGGGGATGCCCGCGAATTACGGAGGTAGAATGTCTTCTGTATTAGAAGTTAATATGAATGAGGGGAACAATAAAAAATTCAAGGTAAAGGGAGGGATTGGTGCTATCTCCTCACGCTTGACTGTTGAGGGGCCTCTAAAAAAAGACAAGGGTTCTTTTATCATATCTGGTCGACGTACGTATATTGATTTAATTATGAAGGCAGCAATCCCTGACACTTCTCCATTTGCAGGTTCAAGCTACTTTTTCTATGATATCAACGCAAAATTCAACTATAAACTGACAGACAAGGATCGAATCTTCTTAAGTGGTTATTATGGAAAAGATGTCTTTACCTTTTCTGATACTCAGGGAGGCTTTAGTGCCAACATGCCTTGGGGCAACGGCATTGCAGCATTGCGATGGAACCATCTGTTTAGCAAGAAGTTATTCATGAATGTTACGGCGACAGTTTCTGATTATATGTTCCAGTTTGGCTCTGCGCAGGATCAATTTAGATTCAATTTATCATCGGGCGTGAGAGACGTGGGGTCCAAAGTTGACTTCTCTTATTTTCCAAACCCAAAGCATTTAGTTAAATGGGGAGCAAATCACATTTACCACACCTTTACACCAACGAGTGTTTCAGCTGAGTCCGACTCTGTGGTGTTTGATACTGGAGCAGCTCAAAAGCTATTCTCACACGAGACGGCCTTTTATTTAATGGATGACTTCGAGCTGAATGATGTCCTGAAGATGAATGTAGGGTTGCGATACAGCATGTACCACCATGTTGGGCCGTTTACCAGATATATCAATGGTGATATCAGTTCTCAGGACACCACTATTAATTATTCCAATGGAGATTTAATACAATTTTACCATGGATTAGAACCTCGTTTTTCTTTGCGTTGGTTGCTGCCCGATAATAGTTCGATCAAAGCAGGCTATTCTTACAATTACCAATATGTTCATTTAACGGCATTGAGTGCGGTTTCTCTCCCCACAGATATTTGGTACCCTACAACAGATATTGCCAAGCCTCAAATTGGATGGCAGGGTAGTGTGGGTTATTTCAAAAACTTCTTTGATGACAAGTTTGAGACCTCGGTAGAGCTTTATTATAAAAAGATGAACAACATGATTGAGTATATGGAAGGAGCGCTTCCTGGCGATAATGTTAATGACAACACAGATAATTTATTGGTTTTTGGTGAAGGTTGGTCCTATGGCATAGAGTTTTTCTTAAAGAAAGCTATGGGGGATTTCACCGGCTGGGTTGGATATACTTGGGCGAAATCAGACCGACTCTTTCCTGATCTTAATTCAGGGAATCCTTTTCCTGCTAAATATGACCGCAGGCATGACCTTAGTATAGTAGGTAGCTACAAACTTAGCGATAGATGGACTTTTAGTACCGCTTTTGTTTATGCCACTGGAAATACATTAACCTTGCCCTCTTCATGGTACGTGCAAGAGCAGAATCTTTTGTTTAATTATGGGGAAAGGAATTCTACACGGATGGCACCTTATCACCGGTTAGACATTTCAGCAACTTTATATAGTAAATCACACAAGACCAAAACGGACGTTCATGGTGAAAAGATAAAGGTGAAGAAGAAATTTAAGAGTAATTGGGCTTTTTCTATTTACAACGTCTACAATAGAGCCAATCCATTCTTCTTATTTGTTGATAATGATGGGGATTTTCTTTCGGGAGATTTTCAGCTCACCGTGAAACAAGTTTCTTTATTTCCAATTATTCCTAGTGTTACCTGGAATTTTGAATTTTAGCCTTATGAAAGCATTTTATACTTTACCGTTTCTGTTTTTAATGATTTTATCTTCCTGCTCTAAAGAGGTCCAGATTGACCTTCCTGGATATCAAGAACAGATTGTTATAGATGGATCAATAGAAATTGGACAACCTGCGATTGTTTTGCTCTCTAAGTCGGCAGATATTTATTCACCGACCAATTTAGAAGCCTATTTAAGTAACTTTATTTCTGGAGCTACGGTTGTCGTGAGTGACGGAACGGTTACTGATACCTTAGTTGAAATTTGTACGGACAATTTACCTCCTGGCACTGAAGATTTAGCGGCTGCATTTTTCGGTATTTCAATAGACCAACTTTCAAGTCTTAATTTATGTGGCTATTTCTCATCAACTATTATTGGAGAGGAAGGAAAGAGCTATGATTTGACTGTAAACGTGGATGACAAAACCTTTACCGCACTCACTCAAATAGGTTCTCCTACAGCTCTAGATTCTTTGTATTGGAAACCAGAGGGAGGCCTAGAAAACCATGGTTTTTCTTGGGCCAAATTATCAGATCCTTCAGGTATTTATGATGCCTACTTTTGGGAAATACAGAGCTTAAATACCCAAGATGATGGTACGCAAGATCCGCTCACTTACAAGACCTTTAATCCTTATTTTGATGATGTATTTTTTGATGGTTTGACCTTTGATTTTGCATACGAAAACCCGATTAGTTTTCAAGACAGCTCCGTTGAGGATCAGTTCAGGGGGTACTATGAAATTGGGGATACGATTTTGGTTAAGCTCTCTAAGTTAGGTAGGGATGAATTCAATTTCTTTGAAAAGAAATACAATCAGATTTATACTGCCGGAAACCCATTCGCAACACCAACGAATATACCGACCAATATCGATGGTGGCGCACTAGGGGTTTGGGTCGGGTATGCATCATGGTCTGACACATTAATTTGTCAGCCTTAGGGAGTCAATCGGTCAATGATCTCACTTTCGTCAGGAAAGCTAGCGATTAAATCATCATAGCTAAAAAGCTCAAATCCTTTGAATTCAAATCCAGGAGAGACAACGCAGCTTACGAGTGAATAACTATGGGGCTCAAGTACGGCGCTTCCGAAAATCACATTTCCTTTCACGAGTTGCTGCGGTCTGCAATCCGTTCCAAAACTTTTGCCTAAAATATATTCTTTGTGCATGTTGTCTTCGAGTATATGGATTGACAGGGGGCTGCCTTCATGATGAAACCAAAGCTCATCGTGTGTGATTCTGTGAAAATTAGAAACGTCTTCAGAAGTCAATAGAAAGTAGATTGATGTCATGAGTACGCTGTCCTCATCTGCTACCTTTTTAACGGATCTATAGGTTTCTGAGTAGTAACCTCCTTCCGGATGTTCTGTGAGGTTCAATGTTTTAATAAGCTCCTCAATTCTATTCGATTGGTCCGGGCCTGAATGTACTTCCATTACTTTTTGTGTTTGGGAAAAAATATTTTAAATCAATCGACATAAATGAACCATTAATGTCTCCGTAGCTTAGAAGAGAATACCCTTCATTTCTATATTGGCCAGCTAAAATAAACAAGGGTTCTAATGGAATCCTGGCTGAACCGCCGAGATAAAAGAATCCAGACGTCTTGCTTCTGAACTCAAAGCCAATATTGGCATTAAAGTCTGCGCTAAACTTTCTTTGGGTAGCTCCCAAGTAGGTAAAAACATGCCCGTAGTTCAGTCCCGTTACGCTTTGGATCATTGATGGTTTGTAGACCATCGAGAACCCCAAGGAAGCGTTTGAATACCAGGCTTTACTCAGTTGAATATAAATCAGACAGTTTAAAGGGATGTCGTAAGACAATAAGGACAAGTCCGTTTGTGCATAAAGATTAGAGTCAGGGACACTCATGTCGATCTGAAAATTCCGATGAACCAAATTAATCCCCGTTTCAAATGCAATGAGTTTCGTAATTCCTGCACGAACCGTAGCACCAATTAGGTAGCCAACTTTCTGCTCACAAGTCGAAGAGAATTCCTGCTCACTAAGGTTTAGGGTTTTACTCCCAACAAAATTATTTGGAAGAATAGACTTGTATTGAATTCCAAAATAGGAGGAAATCTGATCTGATTGACCTATCGCCGAAAACTGCATCAAAAGGAGAAGAAGTGCTATTGTCCAT
>CAJJCU010000057.1 GCA_905182775.1 uncultured Flavobacteriales bacterium | reverse complement strand
TTTCCTTCATGTGAATCTTGAGAAGACACTATAATGTATTTAAAATTTGTTCCTTTATTTTTTCTAATGCATCTTTCATTTGAACCACTCTTTTTTGCATTTCAGAATGGTTACACTTACTGCCTATCGTATTGATTTCGCGACCCATTTCTTGAGCGATAAAACCCAACTTTTTACCCGATTGAAGAAGGGGTATTGTTTCTAAAAAGTATTGGATGTGATTGCTTAAACGCATCTTTTCTTCTGAAACATCTAACTTTTCGATGTAATAAATTAATTCTTGCTCAAAACGATTGTTGTCCATTTTGTCGGTAGGGAATTCATTTAATCCTTTTTGCAAACGCTCTCTGGTCGAATTAAGACGTTCCTCTTCAAAGGGCTCAATTTCTGTCAGCAATCGTGTAATTTCATCTGTTCTCAAGACAAACTCATTCTTTAGATCTTGTCCCTCTTTTTCTCGGAATTGACTTACTTGCAGGCAAGCCTTTTTTGTCAGCTCGACAATTTCGCCAAGCTCCTCTTTATTCGGGGTGTTACCCTCCGTATTGATCACCTCAGGCATGCGCAGAATCATGGAGAGATAATCACCCTCCTTTTCTCCCCATGAACCATTGAGTGTCTTTAGCTCCTTATAAATTGAGGTAGCTAAATCATGATTGATCATATTCAACTCAGCAGGCTTTTCGCTTTCGATATGAATAGAAAATTCGATTTTACCCCGGTGTAAAGCCTCAGCAATCAACTTTCTAATTTGAGGTTCAACCTCCTTATATATTTGTGGCATTTTTACGATTAAGTCCAAACCCTTACTGTTTAAGGTTCTGATCTCAATAGAAACCTTCCTGGCTTGAAAAACACTGCTGCTTTTCCCAAACCCAGTCATTGATTGCATCATAATTATTGGTCTTTTAACAAAAGTATAAAATTAGTTACTCTAACAATAGGTCGGCATCAATCCCCTCATTTTGATCCCTGATAAAAATAGCAATATCACCTATAATTTCATCCTTTTGGCTTTTTTGAAGGTTGTGGGTCGAGTAATACTCCTTAAGATAAAGCTGTGCCTCTAACAAATGGTGCTCTTCGAATGGACCCGCCATGTTTTCTATAGCCGTAAGGCACTCCATTGATCTCATAAAATCACCTTGAAGCGATAGAGCTACGAAGTCAGCTATAAATTCGCTGAAATCTAACTTACTGTTCCACACAACATTAATGAGGTCATTCTTTACCTCATCGCAAGCGTCATCGTTAAGGTTTTCCATGATGATCACTTTTGCATCCTCGTCAATAATATCAGAGAACAGAGCGATAAGCTTCTTTTTAAGCCCTTTGTTTTCGGTCGTCCTCAAAAGTTTGATGAGTTCAGATAACACAGCGACGTTTCCAGATGTTGAAATTGTCTGAATGGCTTTATCCATTTTTTTCGCATCATCGGACTCCAAGTCGACTAAAGCTTTTTTAAGAGGTATTGTAATTTTCTTTGTTGCCATTTTTTTATTCTTGCCTGCAAAGGTAGGGAATCTATGAATAATCTTCTCTTATTCTTTCGATCTCATACTTTATGAAAGGTTGACTGTTCAAAAATATCATAATCATCCCTCATTTAAGAGGTGGAATAGTTGAACTTTGTTAAAACCCCTTTTTGGTATGAAGTATTCTATCCCTTTTGTTTCAGTGATTATTCTTTTAATCCTCAGCGTAAGCTCCTGTGTCCCTTCAAAAAAATACAATGAATTGGCCGAGCGTGAAAAAACATGTGCTGAAGAATTGGCCAAGTATAAAAAAATGAGCTTGGATTATGAAAGCCTGGCAAAAGAGCTTGAGCTCAAGTTTGACCTTGCCAACAAGGAGCTGATCGGCCTGCGAAGTGATACCTCAAAAATAGGAGAGCAAATGAGACTGCTCAATCGTCAATACGGAATCTTAAAATCACAAGCTAAAGAGCTTGAAAGCTCCTTTGATAATCTTAAAAACTTAAGTGCAAAAGAAACAGCTTCATTACAATCCGAGCTTAAAATAAAGAATCTTTCTCTTCAAGAAAAAGAAGATGCCTTACTGGGGTTAGAAATAGAATTAAAAGAAAAAGAGCGGCTCCTCTCCGAAAGAGAAAAAAGAGTCAATGAGCTCGAAGAACTTCTTAGAAAAAAAGAAGATGGTATTCGCCAGCTAAAAGAAAGAGTAGCCAAAGCCCTAAAAGGATTTGAAGGTCAAGGGCTAAGCATTGAACAAAAAAATGGTCGCATTTATGTGAGCCTTGAAGAAAAACTTCTCTTCCGTCCCGCAAGTACAAGTGTTGAAGAAGAGGGTGTTAAAGCACTAATTGAGCTAGGCCGTGTGCTCGAAAATGAAAAAGATCTCGAAATAATCGTTGAGGGACATACGGATAGTGACAAACTCAACCGAGCAACATCTCCCAAAAACAACTGGGAGCTTTCAGTCCTCAGGGCAACATCCGTTGTTGAAATTATCCTAAGTAACTCCGAAGTAACTCCGAGCCAATTAATGGCTGCAGGGCGTGGGGAATTCTATCCGGTTTCAGAAACAGAAAAGGGAAAAAATAGAAGAATAGAAGTGATTATCTCTCCGAATCTAAACGAGCTTTTCAATATTATTTCTAACGATTAATTCTAAGAGTTTTTCACTTCAATAAACTGACGTGGCCTGTATAGAGTTCCTTGTCAATTTTTCCCTCAGGAAGTACCTTCATTTTCCAAACATAGGTGCCCGTTTGCACTTTATGACCCCGATAGGTTCCATCCCATTCAAAGTTTAAATCCGTGGACGTAAAGATGAGCTGACCCCAACGATTGAAAATTTCTATCTCTATTTCTTGAACACCAACAAGGCTAGCAGAAAAAACCTCGTTCAAACGATCACCATCCGGAATAAAAGCATTAGGAACGTAGACATAATACTCTTTAAAAATCTCAATAAACAAAGTTATGCTGTCAATACAGCCCTTACTATCTTCTGCCACGAGGGTCACAGGATAAACACCCGGTTCATCATAAACATGACTTGGATGTATATCATTGGAATAGGAGCCATCACCAAAAAACCACTCATAAACAAAACCATTTGAAGTTAGATTTTGAAACGAAACAGGGAGGTTTTCAACGACTGGATCACTAATCACGGTAAAGTTCGCATCTGGTTTTACTACAGTCACCTGAATTGATGCATTCACAGAAAATGTCTGGCAATCATCCGAAACCTGAACCTGATAATTAGAAGTGGAAAATGGGTGAACCCATATTTCATTTGTTGACTCTTGGCTGTGTGGCCAGTAATAGGCGTAATTACCAAACCCACCTGCAGCAGAAACTTGAAGAAGGGTGGAGTCACCTGGGCACAACGAAACAGTAGCACTCGTACTCACAACTAAAGGAGGGCTAGTCACTACATAAAAGATAGTATCGGATATATTACTTCCGCATTCGTCATTGACATTAATGATAAAATAGGTAGATGTCATGGGAGAGATTCCTACAGCGTCTAGAGACGATATTACTTGTCCTGAAGCGTTGGTCCATGTAAACACATAATTCCCCGTACCACCTGAGGTTTCAACAAATAAGGTTTGACCGACATTGGGACAAATTTCAACAATATCATCCGTTGTTGAAATGGAAATAGGTTCGTATTCAGGAACGGATACCAAAACGGTATCATAGGCCAATTCATTCAGGCAATCGTCAAGCACCTCTATAAAGAACTCACCCGTTTCCGTTGGGGAAACACTGATGGTGCTCTCAGTTGAACCCGTGCTCCATAAATAGGTATACGGAGCAAGCCCACCTGTTACCGTCGCTGTAAGCTGTATGTCGTCTCCAGGGCATGCTACCTCTGGATTGTTAATCTCCACTTCCACATCCTGAATGTCCTGTAAAAACAATTCTATAGATACTGGGGTGACATTTCCGCACGGATCCTGTAAAGGAAAATCTAAGATGATGTTCTCTAAGCCCTCGACAACACCATCTAAAATGACGTCAATGGTAAAAGAAACTACAGATTGCCCGGGATTGAAAGTAATGGTGTTAGGAACCCCCGTGTAATCTGCACCATTTGTTGCAGAGCCAGAGATAACGATAGGTACGGTCAACGGACTGGTTAAGTTGGTTTCCCTTTCTAAGGTGACCGTTGCAGTTACACAACCCTCTGCAATCCAATCTGGGTTTACAAAAAGCTCATCAGAGATTGTATAAGTGATTTCAACCGGAGTTGGAGAGGATAGACTATTTGCTTCAAGAAAGATCCCTGAATCCCATTGACCATCTCCAACATCCGCTATTGCCAAAATAAGGTGATACGTTTCTCCACATTGAACCTGCGAAAATGCTTTCAATACTTTTGTGAAGCCATCATATTGAATATACTGATCAGAAGAATTATAGGGAGGCGCATTGCCATCTCCATTTGAAATAAAATACTGAGCATTCGTGACTGGGTTCACATTGTTAATCGAAACAACCCCCGCACCATTTGGCAACTGAGCAATATTTTGATAGCCTACAATACCAGGGCCGGAAATAAAAAAGCCAAAAACATCATTATAAGTAGAACTTTGGGGTGGTGCGAATTCAGGATATTCATCGGAGCCAAAAACATACTTAAAGTTTACCGTATCTGAATACGGAATAAAATCAAATTCTAAGACAGATGCGTTATAGGTTGCCTCACCACCAATAATATTAGAAAGTAAAGCAGAGCCTCCATATCCGTTGTCTGATCCACATCCCGCCTGATTGTTTGGTCCTTGAGGACCATCACCGTTATCAATAACAGTACCTGTCGTCAAAACAATTCCTTCATCAATTCCAAGGTTCGTTCCAGTCGCCTGAAAAGACCCGATAGAAGAGGGACTTCCGTTATAAGAAATATTAGAAACCGTAACTCCCGGACCCAACAAAACGTTTTGTACCAATCCAAGTGGAGCCATTCCCGTTCCTGTAACTAGCTGAGAATAAGAAGTACTCAAGATGAGCACAAATGCTATGGTTAAAAAGTTTTTCAAATTTATATACTACGTATATAACGTAAAATCTCGAAAAACGTTGTGAATCAGCGCGTTTATTTTCCGTTTGAAGTAAATAATGGCTTAAAGGCCACCCAGCTCAAAAAAGGAAAATAATGCATCGGCATAGAATAACCATAAATCGTAAACTGAATCTCTTCATGCAGATTGTAGACGGAGAAGATCCCAAAAGAGGTCAAAATAGAAAGTCCAGCAAATAGAAAATAAAACACAAAAAGAACAACTTTAGAGTTGAATTTTTGCGCAATAAAAAAACCTAAAGAGGCTAACAGGCAACCCACAATAGGGGCAATAAAAAGATGCAACATTGGAATTGCCTCACGCAAGGAGACAAGTTGTTCGCCTTCGATAGCAGTTGCCTTTTCATAGGCAATTCCGTAACCGATAGTAACAATAGCTGCAAAAATACCTGCAACTAGAGGGTGAATCAATTGTTTTTTTGACATCATTATTTCTTAATGGTTATGGCAGCTATGATTTTTATAGAGGTAGACACTTTGCTTTTTGGGCCCATGTTGTAATCAAGTCTGTTGACGCTAAATTTAGTTTTAAAGACATGGTGCGTATCATTGCTCGTAATCGTTAATGGAAGCGTCACTTCTTTACCAATCCCATAAATCATCAATATTCCTTTTGCAAAGGTCCCTTTTTCATTTTTAATGATTTCCGAAGACTTAAAGTCAATATTAGGAAACTTTTCGGCATGGAACCAGTCTGCACTTTTCGCGTGCTTATTTTGAATCCCATTACCTGTATTGATAGAAGCTACATCAATTGATAGATCGAAAGATGACGGAGCTGTGCTGTCATCACCTGCCGTTACCACTGTTCCTTTCATCTCTTTAAAAACCCCTGATGCTTCTTTACTGTAAAAAGCAACCTTATAGTTGTCCACTAAGCTCGTGTCCTGGGAAAATGCTATACCCGATAAAAGGGCAAATGCGAATATTACTGTTAAATTTTTCATAGTTATTATTTTACGATTTCGATTTCTGCATTTAAGTCTATCTCATCTGCGACCACTGTTACCGGCATGTCTTTTCCGATAAGGAAATCAGACCTTTTAAAGGTAGTAGAAAAATACAATCCTACCAACTCGTTTCCTTTTCGAGTTTTAGATGTTCCGTTGTGGGTCATTGAAAGTGTAATTTCTTTGGTGACACCATGCAAGTCTAAATCTCCTAGAACAGCATAGGTATTGTCCTTATTCTTAGTAACCTTTTTACTTTTAAAAATAATTTCAGGGTACTTTTCTGCGTCGAAGAAGTCAGCACCGCGAAGATGTTGGTCTCTCGAATCGTTTGCCGTATTAATTGAAGCCGTCTTGATCACCATCTTAATTTCGGCATTTTCAAAATTGTCAGTCGCTGAATTAATGCTCAGTTCAAAATCTCGAAAGTCTCCAACGGTATATGAAATGGCTTTGTGCTTTACCTTGAAACCAAGATTAGAATGAGCGACATCTGCCGACCAAAGAGTAGAGGGCTGCTCTTGACTAAATGTTAAGGATGATATCAGTGTAAATACGAATAATAAAATTTTCATTGTTTTAAGTTTTGATTTTTAGTTTCTCAAAATTAATTCATTTATCTCGAAGGAATCTTAAACTAGATTAATAAATATAAATTCCTGTTCCTGTCAAACTATGAATCATGAATCATGCCAACATATGTTAAAAATTCGTTAACGTCTGTAATGAATCTCTTTATATATCGTTAGCATGATAACGAGTCATAAAGACGAGTTGTTTTCATATTTAGTAGTTTAGGTTAGAAAAAGAGGGCGCTGCCCTCTTTTTTGTTGATATGACCCCGATGTTCTTGGTGGTTTTTCTAAATTTGTTTTGTATCGAAGGAACAAAAAATGAAAGGACTCAAAATATATAACACATTATCAGGATCAAAAGAAAGCTTTGAACCGATTCACAAAGACATGGTTGGCATGTATGTCTGTGGCCCCACATTATATAGCGAACCTCACATGGGGAACATGCGCACCTTCATAAATTTTGATTTAGTATATCGCTATTTGTTGCACATAGGATACAACGTCAAGTACGTTCGAAACATCACTGATGCCGGGCACATTACAAATAGTGCTGGACAACAAGAGGATAGTATAGGTAAAGCAGCCCGTCTTGAGGCACTTCAGCCCCTAGAGATCGTTTACAAGTATAATGTTAGATTTCAAAATCTACAGAAAACATATAATTTACTGCCGCCGACAATTGAACCTACTGCTACGGGGCATATCCAGGAACAAATTGAAATCATAGAAAAGATTATTCAAAACGGGTTTGCATATGAAGTAAATGGATCTGTCTATTTCGATGTTCAATCCTATAAGAAATCGCATGACTATGGTGCGTTAAGCGGACGTAAGGTGGATGAATTAGAGAATGAAACTCGAGAACTAAACGCACAGGGTGAAAAACGTTTTTTCGCTGATTTCGCACTTTGGAAGAAAGCCAATGAAAACGATATGCAAATTTGGCGCTCTCCTTGGGGAAATGGAAATCCTGGATGGCATATAGAATGCACTGCCATGAGTACCAAGTATCTCGGCGAGACGTTTGACATTCACGGTGGTGGCTTAGATTTGAAATTCCCACACCACGAGGATGAAATTGCACAAAGCTGCGGATCAACAGGAAAGGCGCCAGCTAAGTTTTGGATGCATGCAAACATGCTTAATGTAAATGGTAAAAAAATGAGCAAATCGCTCGGCAACTTCTTTTTACCGCAAGAAATTGTAGAGGGAACAACGGAGCTGTTTGATAAGGCTTATACACCGAATGTCCTGCGCTTTTTCATGATGCAGTCTCATTATAGAAGTACACTAGATTTAACCCAAGAGGCTTTGAATGCGTCTGAAAAAGGATTCGCTCGGCTTACAGAAGCCATAGAAACTCTTGACGAAATCACAGCATCAGAGACAGGAAGTATTGATGCAGAGGTTCACGTTCGTGAATTCTATCATGCGATGAACGATGATTTTAATGCACCTATATTAATCGCTGCACTTTTTGATACAGTCAAAAAAATCAATTTAATCCGAGACGGAAAAGAAACGATTACTGTAAAAGATAAGGAACTACTCCTTAGCGAAATGAAAGGTTTTGTATTAAATGTTTTGGGACTTACTTTAGAGAGTGGGCAAAATGACAATCGATTGAAGCCAGTCATGGACCTCGTTCTAGAGCTCCGACAGCAGGCACGCTCTAATAAAGATTGGGGAACTTCTGATTTAATTCGCGATGGATTAAAAAATGCAGGAATCACAGTGAAAGATGGAAAGGACTCGACAACCTGGCAATAATTCAAAATTCACTGATTTAGATCGAAAAATGATCAATTTCAAAGAATAAATCGTCTTTTAAACATTAAATCGTGCTTTTTTAGTTGATTTTCCGATTACTTAATACTTGTAATGTGAATCTTCTCGGTTTTCGAAATTTGAATGACTTTTGCTCTATTTTAATCAAAAAACACACCTTTTTATTTGAAATAACGTTATTTCTGTCACTTTATATCTAAAATCAAAAAAACTAATGCTTCAAATGCTTAAGGAATAATACATACTCTATTAATCAAAATAATTAATCAAAAAAGCTCTATTGAAATAACTATAATTGAGCTGTTTTACTTTTTTTACATAACTATTAAGCACTCTTTTTCTACTGACGTCATCAAGAACCAATTTGTAAGTAATTATGATTAAAAAGAGGTCATAAACATCAAAGTAACTTCTGCCCCAGCCCTTTTTGTTTACATGTATTAGATTCTTTTTAGCTTTTTTAATCAATCCGTTTTTAAGTTGAAAAATGATTTTAACAATCAAAACATGTTGTAAATGTGATGCTTGATAAAGCTTCCCTCCTGCATAAGCTTCGCTTTTCAATACAAATTCCATGAGGATGAAATCCTTGAGAAGTAACGATGTCGTAATCACCTCAAAAATATAATCCATTTTATTTTCCAATGGCCCCTCTAATTTATTCTGTAGGTCATTTAGAATCCTATCGTTGGACTTATTCATCAATTTGTTTTCGATTAAATGCACACTACACACACGAGAATATAAAATGGGATGAAGGCCGTTTTGAGGATTCACTCTAAATGATGTATTCTCTTGACCTGTTAAAAAGTTACTTAAGTAGTTTAAGCACTGAAAGAATAAGGCGTCCTTTTTCTTTAGGCGAATCTCTCCTTTGGCAATAGATTCCATCAATCGGATATGGGTAGTATTTGTTGCGTTTAAGGAGGAGTAATCGACAAAAATCAGGAAAACCATTTCAAGGAATATGTTATTTTCAGCCAATGCAATGATTTCTTTTTTAGGGACACTTATTTTTCTAAGAAGCAATCCTACGGATCTGCCAAATTGTACTCGCTCGGAATAAGATAAGTCTAATAAGTTTAAACCTCTGCTCCTGCATATTTCGTGGACAGAATAATAGTTGCCAGACAATAAAAGTTCTCTAAAACATACCGTCAACAGCTCAATAAACTGGGGGACCTTTTGTATTCTACAAGCAATGAAGAAATTCAAAAGCATCGTCGTATTATCCTCCGACAATCTGAAATAAAGTTCGTTTTGAAGTTCCCAACTCGATTTTGAAGGGTCTCCAGAAGTGAAAGAAAAATAATTCGAAAAACCGATAAATGAGCTAAGCACGTTCAAAGTTTGAATGGAAGCCTGATGTACCGCAGTTTTATCCACGTTAAAGAACCTACGAAATGTATTGTAACTGACATGTTTGTGTTGTTGTTCAAATATTAAATCCGCTAGCAACTGACAATCGCCTCTTGAAACTATTTTTCTTCCAAGTTTGAGCTCTACCTCCGCTTTTAGCCTTTCTTCCATATTGTAAATGTATCGAAAATGTATCAAATATAAGAGGGCTGTAGGCCTATCTTTATTAGGAATTTTTAAAAAAAAGAAAATGAAAAAATTAATAATGGTATTTGCACTAGGTGCAATGTTAGGATCTTGCGGTGGTGGTGATGCTGCTGAGATTGATGTGAAATCTTTAGACTCAGCTTGCGCTTGTGCTGAAGCAAACATTGGTGTTTTAACTGAAGCCAAAGATCTTTACGAACTTGGCCAAAAGGAAGGAGAGAATTGGGATGAAGAGAAAGGTAAAGAAATGAATGAAAAAATGCAATCTTTGGAGAAAAAGTATGCTGAAATCATGA
>CAJJCU010000056.1 GCA_905182775.1 uncultured Flavobacteriales bacterium | reverse complement strand
TCACTTCTTTTCTCATGCTTAACAGCTAAGAAAGTATTTCTAAAATTGACAATCCTTTGGTGGAGATTTTTTTCTTGACCCTCTTGAATCTCAAATGTGTTTTGTAGACCTTCATTTTTGTAAATGTTTTTTAAGCTTCTGCAAAAGAAATCCAGATCGGTCGGGTTAAAGGTTCTGTGAACGAATGGAAGCGGTGTTCCTGATTTATAATTTATGATAAAGTTGTAAGGGTCATGGTCAAATATTTCCATGAGCCGTTCCCCGCTTTTCAAGATACTTTGTCTGTTTCCCCAGGCAATGGTTGCCATGAAAAAAGCGGCTATTTCTACATCTTCTTTTTTAGAAAATCTATGTGGGATTTGAACAGGATCTTTTTCAATGAATAGCGGCGTTTCGTATTGATCAGCCTTAAAATCAAGGTATTCTTTTAGGTCCTCAAATGTCATTTATGGTATGAAGTTTCCGTCGACCATAGTTAAGGTTCGATCTGCCATTTTAGCCAATTCCTTGTTATGGGTTACGATGACAAAGGTTTGTTTAAATTCTTCTCGCAACTCAAAAAACAATTCGTGAAGTTCTTGAGAGTTTTTTGTATCGAGATTACCAGAAGGTTCATCACCAAAAATTATTTTAGGATTATTGAATAGTGCGCGACATACGGCAGCTCTTTGCTGTTCACCACCCGATAGCTCAGAGGGCTTGTGCGTGAGTCTATCCTTTAAGCCTAGCCTTTCTAAGAGCATTTCAGCTCTTTGCTGTGCGTCTTTTTTATTGTCACCTCTAATCAGGCCAGGAAGCATTACGTTTTCACAGGCTGTAAACTCAGGTAAAAGCTGATGAAACTGAAATATGAATCCAAGCTCCTTGTTTCTAAAATTAGAAAGCTGTTGATGAGAGAGCTCAAATGGGTTGGTGTTGTTTATAAGTAATTCTCCAGAGCTCGGTTGATCTAGGGTGCCTAGTATCTGTAATAAAGTAGTTTTTCCTGCTCCAGAAGAGCCTACTATTGAAACAATTTCTTGTGCCTTCACAGTGAGGTCTACACCGTTTAGAATAGGCAGTTCACCATAGGATTTAGATATTTGTTTCGCTTGAAGTATCATTTTTTGAGTTTCAATTGATGCCCCATTTTATCTCGCTTCGTTCTTAAATAAGCCTCATTGTGCTCATTACTTTCTATTTCGAGGGGGACATTTTCAACAATCTCTATTCCATAGCCTATAAGACCGGTTCGTTTTTTTGGATTATTGGAAAGCAATCTCATCTTTTTAACATTCAGGGCACGAAGAATTTGTGCACCAATGCCGTAATCCCTTTGGTCAGGTTTGAATCCTAACTTAACATTAGCATCGAAAGTATCAAATCCTTCCTCTTGAAGTTTGTAGGCTTTCAATTTATTTACGAGTCCGATTCCTCTTCCTTCTTGATTCATGTATACAATGATACCTTTACCTTCTTTTTCAATCATGTCCATGGCTACATGAAGCTGTGGGCCGCAATCACATCGGCAGGATCCAAATATATCTCCTGTAATACAAGAGGAGTGAACCCTTACAAGAATGGGCTCGTTCTCGTCCCATTCGCCTTTTACTAAAACGAGATGGTCTTGGTTATTTGTTGTGTCTTTAAAGGCATGTAGCTGAAAGTCTCCTTGATCTGTTGGCATTTTCACGTCAATAGTTTTTTCTATTAGAGATTCATTCTTGATACGGTATTTGATCAGTTCTTCAATCGAAATAATTTTAAGATCAAATTTTTGTGCAATCTTGATAAGTTGAGGTAATCTAGCCATTGTTCCATCATCATTTAAGATTTCAACAATAACACCCGCTTCTTCAAATCCAGCTAGTCTCGATAAATCAACGGCAGCCTCAGTATGTCCTGCTCTCCTTAGGACACCACCGTTTCTTGCCCGTAAGGGAAAGATGTGACCAGGCTTTCCTAATTCTTCAGGCTTTGTAGCAGGGTCAATCATAGCCAGAATGGTTTTTGATCGATCACTTGCACTTATACCGGTTGTACACCCATGTCCCATTAAATCAATACTAATGGTAAAGGGGGTTTCGTAAGCTGCTGAATTGTTTTTTACCATCAATTCTAGTCCAAGGTTATCACATCTCTTTTCACTGATTGGGGCGCAAATTAATCCTCTTCCATGCGTTGCCATGAAATTAATGAGCTCTGGTGTTGCATTTCTAGCTGCTGTTAAGAAGTCTCCTTCGTTTTCACGATTTTCATCATCAACTACAATAATTACATTGCCATTTTGAATTTCTTCAATGGCTTCCTCTATTGTATTCAGTTTAAATTCCATAGGATTTATTAAAAGTAAATGATTTCGATCACTTCTAGTTTGAAGGGATTGCTTTAAGTGTTTCTAAATAAAATTTCCAGAATTTTTGGACTGATGAAATTTGAACTTTTTCATCAGGCGAGTGGGCAGCTCTAATGTTTGGTCCAAATGAAATCATATCAACTTCTGGGAGATGCGTTCCAAGAATTCCACATTCAAGTCCTGCGTGGCATGCTTTGACTTGAGGGGTTTCATTGAAGAGATCCTTGTAGAGTTTTTCCATGATGGTTAGTATCGCTGAGTTTGGATTAGGCTGCCATCCCGGGTAATCTCCAGTTTGAATTACCTGACAACCCATGTTTTCAAAATTAGAACGCATAACCATGGCGATTTCATCTTTTGTCGACTCCACGCTACTTCTTTGTAAGGACTGTGTAGTGAATTCTCCATTTTCAATCAAGACTCTTGCGAGGCTTGATGAAGTTTCAACCAACCCTTCTATGTCTGGACTCATTCTGTAAACACCATTATGTAGGCTACAAAGTGAATTTAATATCGCGTTGCAATCTTTTTGATCTAGCACCTTTTGAAGCGGTGAGGTTTCCATGATTGTAATTGAAAAATGAGGTTCTATGCTTTTGAATTCGGATCTTAATATTGCACAAAAGGAGTTGAATTCAGATTTTAAAGTATCCATATCGGAAGGGGCAACAGAAAGTGTCGCATTTGCTTCTCTAGGTATGGCATTTCGAAGACCGCCCCCGTCAAAGGCACCGAGACAGAGGTTCATTTTTCGCGAAAGATTCCAGAGCATACGGGCTAACCATTTATTTGCGTTACCTCTACCTGAGTCTATATCCATTCCTGAGTGACCACCTAATAGTCCTT
>CAJJCU010000055.1 GCA_905182775.1 uncultured Flavobacteriales bacterium | reverse complement strand
ACCATTTCATTTAAATTCTTTTTAAAATCTCTTTTATTTGCCATGCTATGAATTTTGTAACAAAAATAGACAAGTTATATGGATAACATTCTATTTTCAATTCTTAAAATTGACAATAGGCGTTTTTACTACGTATAGAATATAGCTTAGTAGTAAAATGTACTACATTTGAATCAATTAGAATGACCACCCTAGATTACAAATACTCAAGCCTTCTGAAGGTGTCTATGCCATTAATGGTTTCTGGATTCATTCAATCTATTGTTTTACTTACAGATTCAGCCTTTTTAAGCCGGTATTCAACGCTTTCATTTGATGCGGTGGGTAATGCCGGACTTCTTTTCATAACTTGCTATATGATTTTAGTGGGCCTAGGTGATGGGACTCAAATCATATTAGCCCGTCGTATTGGCGAAAAAAAGACCGCCCAAATCCCCCATGTATTCTCCTCGGCTTTGGTCCTGCAATTTTTATTTGCAACCCTATTGTTTTTGGCTTTGTTCTTTTATGCACCTAAATGGCTCATTTCAATTTCTCATGACCATACCATCGCTTCCCTTCAAGGCGACTTTTTAAGTGTCCGCGCCTTTGCCTTTTTCCCAAGCTGTCTCTTTCTGGTTATTCAATCCTATTTCTTAGCAAAAGGAAAAACCTGGCCCGTTCTTTTTTCAGCCGTATTAACTGCCTTATCCAATATCGTTTTAGACTACTCTTTGATTTTTGGAAACTTCGGATTACCTGAGTTAGGAGTTAAAGGTGCTGCTCTTGCAAGTACATGCTCAGATCTTATTGGAGTGCTATCCATGGTGGTTCTTTTTATGCTAGATCGCGAATACCGGCTTTTTAGGTTTCGCTTCTTTAGCTTTGCATCCGTAAAAAACTTATTACGTGTATCGAGCCCATTAATGCTTCAGGGAAGTATTGCCTTAGGTACCTGGACGTTCTTCTTTATGATGCTCGAACAAAGAGGTGTATTTGATCTAACGGTATCTCAAAATATTCGGTCAATTTACTTTCTTGCTTTTGTGCCAGTATGGGGCTTTGCAGGTACAACAAAGACCTATGTCTCACAGTACTTGGGTAGCGGGAAATCTGACCTCATTCCAGTCATTCAAAAAAGAATACAGCTGCTAACCACCTTGTTTTTATTCATCACCTTTCATGGGGCTATATTGTATCCAGAGACACTTGTGCAATGGATCAACCCTGAAGAAATTTATATAGAAAAAAGTGCCGAAATATTAAGATTGATTTCATTATCCGTTATTTTATATGGGCTCATTTCTGTTTATTACCAAACGATACAAGGGAGCGGAAACACTATTTACTCCTTATGCATCGAAATATCCACCGTATTGATCTACGTAACGGCTTGTCATTTATTTATCAATGTCTTTACTTTGGATATATATTGGGTTTGGACTGTTGAATACATCTATTTTGGAGTCATAGGAATCATGAGTTTCTTATATTTAAGAAATTCAAATTGGAAAACGAAAACCGTATAACTAATGAGTAAAGGATTGCGAATTATTTTCATGGGAACCCCCGAGTTTGCGCAAGGTGTATTGCAGCAAATCCTAGAAAGTAACCATCAGGTTTTAGCCGTAGTAACTGCTCCTGACAGACCTGCAGGTCGGGGACAAAAAATAAAGAAGAGCGCCGTTAAAGCTTATTCAGAATTACAGGATATAGAAGTACTCCAGCCCGTAAAATTCAAAGAAGATGGCTTTATTGAAAAGCTAAAATCTTATGAGGCCGACTTGTTTGTGGTGGTTGCATTCAGGATGTTACCCCAAGCAGTGTGGTCACTCCCTCAAAAAGGCACCATTAATCTTCACGCCTCACTCCTGCCCAACTATAGAGGTGCCGCACCAATTAACTGGGCTATTATTAATGGTGAAAGCTATACAGGCGTAACGACCTTCTTTATTAATGAAAACATAGATACCGGAGATATCATTCAAAATAAAAAGGTAAACATCTCTGAAAACATGAATGTCGGAGAGCTGCACGATGTACTTTTAGATGTTGGCTCAAAGCTCGTTGTTACAACACTTGATGCGATCGAAAGCGCTCCAATAGTCCCACAAAAGCAAGCAGCGATAAATGAAAAAAGTCACAAACATGCACCAAAAATATTTAAAGAAGATTGCAAAATCGATTGGTCTTTGAATAGTGCTGAGGTTCATAATAAAATAAGAGGACTTTCTCCCTACCCTGGCTCCTGGTGTACACTCTCAAATCAAACAAAAGGGACAAAGGTTAAATTCAAATTATTTTCTTCAAAAATAACAAATCAGGTCTGCAAAGAAAGAAAAATCGCCCTTAAGAGCGATGCCGAAGGAATCTTATTTCCATGTCATGATCGATACCTATGTATTGACGAATTGCAAATGGAAGGAAAGAGAAGGATGACTTTTAAAGAATTCTTAGCCGGAAATACAATAGAAGAATTTGAGCTTATTCTTGAATAATAAATTCAATATCATGCTCGAAATTCGCCTTTACACTTACCTTTTTAGGGTATAAAAACCGTCTTTCAGGAAACGAAAAGGTGTCAGGGTCAAATGGATCCCACTTTCCATTGTCGTTTCTATCCTCAACCACATATATCGAATAGCTACCAGGAAGAAGGTTTACAAAAGTTACGCGCTCAGATTCCTGCAAAGAAGACTGTAAAGACTTGACGGCTCCGTTTTGAACCAACTCAATATACCATGGGCCCATCTGTGTCTGCACATTGATTTGTAAAACACCAAGATCCTCAGGTTTTTTGCATTGAATCTTGGTTTCAAGTGCAACATTGGTCATACCATTAGGCCCAAAAACAGCAGCAGAATCCATTTGAAATACCACATTATCACAGCTATAGTCTGCCTTACTGAAACGAATCATATTTTTATCTATTGACACATTAGAGGTAATGTCTTGAGAAGTACTATCCTTGGAATTAAACAACCGAAAAGCATCAGGGCGTATGGTTATTGAATCCAACAAGACATTAAAACCAAGCTCTAAGCAGCATATTTCAGGCAGTAAAACATGCTTTTTAATCGAAGCCAATAGGCCTATCTGATTTATATCTTTCGCATTTCTAGCCTTCTTTTGTAGGGTATCAAAATTGACCTGAATAGATTCAAAATATGATGGTAAATAATAATGCATACTGTCATCTGAGAGTTTTTCTTTAGAAAGCCGAGAAAGATCCAAGGACCCGAGAGAAATCGAATCAAAAGAACACTCATGGGGCTTGCGAACCGCCAAAATATAAGGGGAAATGAAACTGACATCCAAGGTATTATAAACTCTTTTGGGAGTTGACAGAGAAAGCTTTAAAGTGTCCGTGAAACTCGTGTCAATTAGAATAGGGTTGTTACTCGCAAATTGAGCTTCACTCCGATCTCTAATTCGGTTTTTATTTTTATCATCAAATGCCGAATAATAATACAAACCGTCTGCTATAGCTCTAATTATTGCTTTTCCTTTGGCATCCGTTTTTGAAAAATAAATAGGTTGCTCCGAATGCAAGGAATCAAATAAACCAACAACTACATCTTTATTTACTTCACCTGTAAAAGCATCACTTACCTCAAAGGCAACACGATTGGAATCCAATTCATTTCCTGTGGAAAAAACCAATTGAATCAGGGTGTCGTTTCCTTCTGTAAGGTCTTTTATTGCCCCATTTAAATAAAGAGAATAGGTCGTGTTTTTAGACAAGGTATCTTTCAGACTCAGAATCAACGTCTTGTTGATTAATTTAGTTTCATAAGCTACATTTGATGGTAAGAGAATAATATTTTCATTTGGCTTTTGAAGTACGACAAACTCATCAAATTCAATTTGAATGGTATTTGTATTTACATTTAATTGACCATCCGCAGGTTTACTCTTAACAATAATGGGTGCCGCATCGTCTTTCGGGCCCCCAGTTATAGACCCAATCTGAGCACATGAAAGCAATATTGCTAAGGTGATTAATATACTACTGATGCGAACCATTTCACTATGTTTTCTAAGCACTCTTGATCAATCTCATCGAAATAACCAAAAGCCGTGCTGTCAATATCTAAAACTCCCTTGACTTCATTATCTACTAGGAGCGGAAGCACAATCTCACTATTAGAATCCGCACTACAGGCAATATGACCAGGGAATTTGTGCACATCATTGGCAACAACGGTCTCTTTTAGAGACCATGCAGAACCACAAACACCTTTACCCTTGGCTATTCTTGTGCATGCTACAGGGCCTTGAAATGGACCAAGTCTGAGTTGACCCTCATCTATCATGTAAAAACCAACCCAAAGAAAATCAAAACGGCTATAAAGTGCGGCGCAAAAATTAGCCATATTCGAAATAAGGCCATCCTGTGGCAGTATCAAAGCCCTAAGTTCGGCTTCAAGAGCACTGAATTCCTCTTGCTTTGTCTCTTTATTCATAACCTGAATCAAATTGGTTTGAAACACATACAAAAGTGGGCTTTTTCATTGGAATTCGCAAAAAGAGTTGTCCCTTTCAAATATCAATCGAAATCAATTTCAGGACAATAATTTTATTAAATTGCTAAGCATTAGATAAAATCAAAGAAACTGGCTTAATAAGACTTGAGAAATACCATTAAATATGAATAAAGAAATCCTTGTACTTGACATTGAGACTACCGGATTAAATCCAAATGCAGATCTAATTTTAGAATTAGGAATCGTTAAACTAAATTTAGAATCAGGACAAATTACCGAATTATTTGATCAAATTTTTAAAGACCCTAAGCTGACTGCAAAACATAGAGAAGCATGGATTTTTCAAAATGGTTTTATGAATTTAGAAGAAGTCCGAAATGCAAAACCTATAACTGAATATAGACAAGAGATCCAAGAGATTATGGATCCTTATAAAGGACGTATCACCGCTTGGAACAGAGAATTTGACAGTGCATTTTTAAGCAATCATGGATTTGACTTAGGCACCGAAGTAGCGTGCCCTATGAAAAATAGTGTTGACTATTTCAAAATTGAAGGGAAATATGGCTACAAGTGGCCAAAAGCACAAGAAGCATGGGATGTTTTATTTCCTGATACACCAAAAATAGAGGAGCATAGAGGCTTGGATGATTCTAAAATGGAAGCGGCAATTATTCATGAACTATTTCAAAGAGGAGAATACAACCCCCTTTAAAAAGAAGTAAATCGAAGTTTTACTTCTTGAATCTTCCTTTTAAAGGTAAAAAACGCCCAACCGTTTTCTGGTACCTGAGATAAGCTGGATATTTCTTAGCGGATATATCTTCAGAGAAATCAGAGCTCCCTTTAAATAATAAAACCAGCAATAAGGCCCCTGCAATTGACCAGTTGATGTAATGCCCCGTTGCAACGACTGAAAATAAATAGAAAACAATCCAAACTCCTTGCTCAGCCATATAATTGGGGTGACGCATATAAGCCCATAATCCTGTATGCGTAAAACCGATTTTGTAAGGATCTTCTAGTGCTTCCCCTGAATTTAGTTTGGCATACTTCTCTTCTTGATATTTGTATTGCTGATTGTCTGCTATATATTCAATCAGCACAAGGCCAACAATCACAACTGCGATCAAATAATCAACCCATCCTATGGACTGCATTGACCCCATACACTTGACGGCTGGAAGCGTCATCATTAAGATTAACCCCATCTGATAAGCTGATATAAAAAAGAAATTAAACGCGACCCATTTCCAATTTTGTTCAAAGCCCGGTCTTGCCCTTAAGATCGACCACCTATAATCCTCATCACCAGACCAGATACGCCAAGAATAACCACCACGTCTCCAAAAATTATAGGTCAAACGGAATGCCCACAATGTAACAAGGCTCGCCATCAAAACCAGTCTTGAATCAAATTCACCGTAGGAGGCTACAATCCAGGCATATGGCGCAGGAATGATACTCCACACTTTATCGACTTGACTGTAATTATTGGTGAGCGAGCTCACAACAAAACATAAGAGTGCGGCAATCCCATAAACCCACAATAATGTAATCATCGTTTCGCTCTGTAAAGGAGTCAAAGGCTCATCCAAATAAAACGTAAGAATCGGAACTGCAATTAGGGTAAAGATTAATATTAGCGCAACTTTCCACATATGATCCCAGTTATTTATTATTAATTCCTAAAATAGATCCCTCTGCAACCTGTAAAGAGAAATAAGCCTTATTGTAGTCACAAACCGTTTTTAAATAGTCAAGTTGGGCGTTTACAAAGAATTCTTGTGACTGAAAAATCTCGAATGGTTTTGCAATCCCTAATTTTTGACGTTCGGTAGCTTGCCTAAGGGCTTTTGCCGATAAATCAATGGCCTCTTTGGCAATTTCCATTTGAATCTGACCGATGCTTAGTTCAGTATTCGCATTGCGTATTTCCTCTTTAGTAACCTCCTTGAAGGCATCAATTTCCATTTCTTTAATCCTAATATCTCCATCAATTTTCTTACGGTCACCTTTATAAAACAAACTGCCTAATGGCAAATTCCACCCTAAAGAAAATTGATAAATACTTGTTGGGTACAATTGCTTTGAGTCCGGATTAGAAATAGGATCCATTGGAGAAACTTGCCCATTTACACGTCCAAAATAGCCGCCATTTGCATTGATATTTAAATCGGGAATAAAGAGTCCTGTCGTGTGCATCTTTCTTTCCCACTCTAAGGATTTGATCTCCATTTTTAGTGCTCCTAATTCAGTACGATTATAAAAAGAAGTATCCGAATATTCTTCGATCTCAGCGGGCATAGGAACAAGTGTGCTGTCTCCGCTGATGAGTAGAACTTCATTTTTAAGTTTCAACAAATGGACCAGTTTCGATGAACTTTTGGAAAGGTTCTTTCGTGTATTTAGGGCTTTTATTTCCAAATGAGCCTTGTTACTTTTAGTCATGAGTATGTCCGACTCATAGCGCAGGCCAGCTTCCTGCTGAAGCTTCATCTGTTCTAGGATTGTATCCGAATGCGCCAATAAAAAATCATAAACCTGAAGTTCCATCTGGGTTCTTAGCAAATCATAATAGGCGTGTACACTCTCCAATAGGATCTGGTTTTTTACCGCAATAGATTGACCAGCAATAGAACGGACTTTATAGTTACTTGCTTTCTTTTGAAACAGACCACTGGCGAAATCAATATTGGCATTAATTCCCAAACCAAGCCATAAATTATTTCGATTCACATCTAAAAAGAAATTACCATTACCGTTCATAGCAGCGCCCATAAGCTGGTGGGTTTGAGCACCTGCAAACACCCCTGGAAGCCACCATTCCTTGTCTTTCTCAAGTTGAGCCTTTGCTCTTTCAACCTTTGCCTCATAGGTTTTGATGGTCGCGTTATTGGCACCACATTGCTGCAAGACCTCTCCAAGTGTAATCTGTATGGTTTCCTGTGCATTCCCATAATTCACAGCACCAACAATAAAAAAGAGGTAAGAGACGAATTTTGAATAAAATAGCTTCTTGTTCATTTTAATTCTCTTTAATAATTTGTTTTTGAAACCTGAACGGACTGTCCATTTACGAGTCTTCCCTTACCCGCTAAAACAACAAACGTTGCCGTATCAATATCAGTATTTAAAACCTCAAAGAATGAAGCATCCCGCAAGCCAACCTTAACGCCAATTCTTTTTGCCTTTCCATTTTCTACAATCCAAATACAATCTTCATTTTTAAAGGTAAACTTTGTAGACAAAGGCAGCGATATGATTTCTGTTCTGCTCTGAAGCTTAATGGAAACATTTGCATACATCCCGCTTACAATTTTGTTGTTTTTATTGGGTAAATCAATTTCAACGCGCATTGTTTTGGATGCAGGATCAAGGACCTTTGCACTTCTCGTTACTTTACCGAGTACATTGGCTCCGCTGAGTTCAGGGAATTCAATACCAACCTCAGTCCCAACTTTCACTGAAAAGGCATCCGCTTCGGGAACCTCTACCGTTAATCGAATAGGATTGGTTTGTTGGATTTCAAACATGGCGATTGGGTTACTTTGCTTCATACCATTTTGAACAAGACTACCTATATCAACAAGTCTTTTGGTCACAAAGCCAGAAAATGGCGCCTTGATTGTAAGATAAGCGATCCTATTTTCAATAGCCTCTAATCTCGCTTTAGACGCTAAGTAATTCCCTTCGGATTCCTCAATATCAGCCGCATTAATCAAGGCTGGTGTTCTTTTGTAAATATCTTTTAGTCTGTCGTATGCTGACTTAGCTACGTTAAAATCTGACTTCAGCTTATTTTCTTGCTGGTACAATTCGGGGTTTTGAATAAGTGCCAATGTTTGGTCTTTTTGGACCTGATCTCCAATATCAACTAGAACCGAACGAACCACACCACTTTCCATCGCATGTAAAAGAACAACTCTATTCGCATTGGCCTTGCCTATGATTTTGATATCTGCAAGGAAACTTTGGTATCTCGGTTGTAAAACCTCTACCGTTTGAATCTTTGACTCTACAGTGCTTTGCTCCTGCTCTTTTGTGTCTGACCCGCAAGAAACCAGCAACAAATATACGAAGGTGGATAGGGATAAGAAATTCAAATGTTTTTTCATAGGTATACTTTATTTTTTAGCAATTAGAGAAAAGAAGACCGGTAATAAATACAAGGTAGTAACCGTTGCCATAATGGTACCCCCAATCACAGCAATAGCAAGAGGGACATTAGATTCAGATCCTGGTTGTGTAGAAAGTGCTGTGGGTAATAAACCTAAAACAGTCGTCGACGCAGTCATTAAAACAGGTCTAAACCGATCCTTCGCACCGTCAATAATTGCAACCGATTTTTCTACACCCTCTTTCATTAATACATTAATCCTATCGACGAGAATATTACCATAAGAAACCGAGATACCAATCATCATGATGATTCCCATCAATGATTGAATACTCAAATAAGTATCGGTAAGCCACATTAGGCCTGCCACACCAATAAGACCCATTGGAAAAGTTAAGAGGATGATGAGCGGCTTTCTAAAAGATCTAAACAAGGGCGTGATAATTAGAAAAACCAACAGCGCCGCCAAACCTAATCCTAACCCAAGACCTTCAAAAGAATTTTTAATCAGGGCAACTTCCCCATCAAATTCAATCTCATAACCGGCAGGTACTTTTAGCTCATCTAGTAAAGCCTGTACTTCATCAGAAACTCTACCGACATCCTTCCCATCAATATTGGCATAAACATTAAAGGCTCGTGTCAAATTATGGTGGTTGATCTCTACAGGGTTTGCTCCATCTGATATTTTTGAGAAATCCCGAAAGGGTAAGGTTCCATTTGTTTTTTCACTCTTTACACCTATGTTTTCCAAAGCATTTGGCTTGGCTATCTCACTTTCTGCATAGGTAACACCGACATAATAGTGGTTGCCATTTCTTTCGTCAATCCAAAATGCCTTGTCATAGGTCACAGAGGAATTCAGTGCAGAAACTACATTTTTAATCGCATCAACAGGTTCTACTCCTAATTCTGAGGCTTTAATCCTATCGATATCAATATTTTTTGTTGGCTGATCCAATCGTTGAAGAATCCGCACATCTCGCGTTGCGGTAATTCCTTCTAATTTAACTTTAACTTTTTCGGCAAGTGCTCTGAGTACATTCAAATCATTCCCCTTTATTTGAACATCAATCGGAGCGGGTTTTCCTTCATTCAAAGCTGCAGTTAAAATCCCACCAAGATTAAAGCTTACTTCTACACCCGGAAATTTTTTATGAAATAGCTTCCGAAGCTCTTTTGCATAGGCTGCTGTAGTTTTTTGATGCCCCTCTTTAAGTTGCACACCAATAAAAGCATCTTGAGTGCCAGAATTAGGCGTATATGCCGCAGGCAAATCATAAAAGACACCTATGTTTCCGACCAATTGCTCTAGGTCCTCACCCGTAACCTCTCGAATCTCTTTCTCCATTCGCGCAACGGTTTCATTTGTCGCTTGTAATGTTGTTCCTGATTCCATGCGTACCTGGATTTCCATCTGACCTACGTCAGTTGGGGGGAAAAGCTCATACCCTGAGTTTTTAAAAAAAGCCAAAGAAAGAAAAAGAAAAACAAGGCCTGTAAACACAACGACCATTCGAAATTTCAGAATATAAATCAAGCTTTTGGCATAACCCACTTTTAAATACTCTATAAATCTTTGAAAAAAGCTCAGAGGGTTTGAGTGGTTCGAAGTCGGTAAATAACTTTTGAAAAAATAAGCGGCACATATAGGAATCAAGGTAAGTGCAAAAAGGTAAGAGCCTAGCATGGCACCTGCTACTGTCAAAGCCAAAGGAGAAAATAAAAATTTAACAATCCCTGTTAAAAACAGCACTGGGAAAAAAACAACAATAATGACTAACGTAGAAGCAAGAACAGGTTTTGCAACCTCAATTGCAGCATCTTTTGCGGCTTCAAAGGAGTTTTTTCCCATTTTCAAGTGTCTATCAATGTTTTCAATAACCACAATAGAGTTGTCGACAAGTAAACCAAGGACAAGGGCCATGCCTCCTAGTGTGATACTATTGATTGCTTGTCCCGTAAGGTATAAAACGATAAAAGAAAACAATAAAGACAAAGGCAGACTCAACGCAACTACAAAAGCAGAACGGAAATTTCCTAAAAACAGAATTAACACAAGCACAACCAATACGAGTCCTCCAATTCCTGCTCTTTGAAGTCCATTTATTGAATTTCTAACATAGGAGGATTGATCAAAAATCACATTGAGGTTGACATCTGCAGGCATTCTTGCCTTCAAACCAGGTAGTGCTTTTTTAACCGCTTCAACAGAAGCTATAGTATTCGCCCCTGGTCTTTTGAAAATAGGTAAATAAACTTGCTCCTTGCCATCGACCCTGGCAATATTGGTTTGAATCGCACTGGCATCTTTGGTTTGACCAATATCCTTGATATAAACAGGCTTGTCATTCTTAAAAGCAATAAGAATATCATCAAAATCTTTAATATCGACAATCATTCCTTTGGCATCTACGCCATAATTAATATCCCCAATCTTTGCGACACCTGAGGGAATCATCGTCGTATTCTTTTGAATCGCATCGGAAACCTCAGTCTGAGAAATCCCATATGCCTCCATTTTTTCAGGGTCCACATAAACATAAATCCTACGAAGCGATCCTCCATAAGCTGCGGGTGCAACAATACCAGGCACCCCACTTAGCATTTGACGTAAATTAAGGTATGCTACATCGTAAAGTTCTTTTCCACTTTTAACATCACTGCTAACCGTTAGCAGCATGAGTGGTTTAGATGCTGTTGGATCAAAAGGCTGAATCATAGGAGGCAATGTCCCCGGAGGCTGATAGTACATATCACTCACTGCATACGAAGATGTGTTGGCCATCGCTTCTGCAGGATCAACATCTTCTCCATAAAAATTGGTAACAATACTCACGCCCATCAAGCTTTTAGACAGCTGTTTTTCTATACCAGGAGATTGACCTGTCCAACGCTCCATCCTACTTGTAATATCTTTTTCGACCACCTTCGCAGGCATGCCCGGATATAACGTAATCACCTGCATCGCAGATTTTTTAAACTGGGGCAAAATATCGACCGCCATCCTTGGAATCAAAACAAAAGCTAGAACAGCTACTATTATTGAGAAAACCAAAACTAAATAGGGGTTCTTAAAGGAGGTTTTTATCATACTCTGTGTAAATTATAGTCTCATTTCAAATTGATTTTTTCTAATTTATTTAGAGAAAAATAAAATTGATTTTAAAGATAACAATTCAAGATTATAAAGACTAGGTGAGAGCAATTACTTAGGCTGATAACCAAAGCAATAAAATACCGAGAAGTTTCTTGTGTTTAAAAGCAACATTAGGAGCACTTGATTCGTTTAAAGAATGTGGTTTTTAATGATGAAAAAATAATTACTGTAAAATTGAAATTTATAAGCAAATTTATTTTGGCGTTTTCTACGCTTTTATTGAGCTATAGCTACCACTCTCAAGTTGTCAGCCCGTTTGATATTCGTTATCAAGCAAATCAAAAAGGTGGAATCAAAATGATTTCAAATGTTGCCTTAACTTGTAATTCAGAAAATGGAAATTGCGATGTGTTTCAAAATCAATTTCCACCAAATGGAAATCACAACCAAGATGGCGGAGTTACTATGGATTATGTTGACATTGATTCCGATGGTTCAACATTCATGTCTTCCAGTGATAGCTTAGCGCTTCCTTCATGTAGTGATGTGAGTTGGGCTGGACTCTACTGGAGTGCCAGAATTCAAGAGAACACAGTAGAATATGTCACCCGAAAGGAGGTAAAAATAAAGCTAAATAGTTTCTTTTACCAGACCATCACTGCTGATGAAACGATTGATGTACAGAATATCCCATCAAACCCAAGCTTTGGAATGCCCGGGTATTTTTGCTTTAAGGACATTACAGCACTTGTCCAAGCATCTGGAGGTAATGGGAGGTTTACGGTTGCTAATATTTCTTCGAGGACAGGCGCCGAAAATTTATTTGGAGCATGGACCATTGTTGTGGTCTACAAAAATGAACTTGAGTCATTGAGAAATCTCACTGTTTTTGATGGCATGGGTTACGTGAGCGGCCAAAACAATTTAGACATACCGATCACGGGGTTTGTAACCCCGCAAACTGGACCTGTAAGCTTTGAACTTGGTGCAACTGCATATGAAGGGGATCGAAGTATTC
>CAJJCU010000054.1 GCA_905182775.1 uncultured Flavobacteriales bacterium | reverse complement strand
CTCCTCTTCATCCCAACGCACAACTCTTTTCACCCCTTCTACCTGCTCAAACTCACGCGTGAGCTGCTCTAAGTGCCCTGTATCGTATACAAGAACTTTAATTCGCCCCTCAAACACACCATCATTGGTATCAAAGGAAATACTCTTCATGTTTATATTGATCTGATTAGATATAATTTCAGTAATCTTATTGACGAGACCAAATTGATCAATCCCTATAATTTTTAGAGCGGCAATTCTTTCTACCATATCATCCGATTTCCATCGTGCTTTTATGCATCGATACGCCATTTTCGACATCATATTCACAGCGTTTGGACAATTGAATCTATGGATTTTAATCCCCGAAGAAACTGTAATAAATCCAAAAACTCTATCTCCTGGAATTGGATTACAACATTTACCCATTTGATAGTCAAAGCCTTTAAAATCATCCCCTATTTGTAGGGTCGCTTTTTTAGAATCTAGGGATACAAATTCTGACTCATAATCCTTTATACTTTTCTTTTTTCGGACAGACACCTTTTTAACGACCTTAAACAAGCCACTGACCTGATCAATCTCTCGTAATTTCGTCAGGTCAATTTTACCCTTAGCAATCCTAAAGTAAAGCTCTGTAATCGTCGGTACATTGAAGTGCTTTTCTAAAAAGGTTATATTTTCGGATCCCATCCTAAGGTTGAACTGCTTGAACTTCCTTTCAAGAATCTCTTTACCATCGCTAGCAATTAAATTCCGTTCTTCGTTTAGCGACGATTTTATTTTTTGTTTCGCCCTTGCTGTAGTCACAAAACGCAACCATTCATCTTTTGGACGCTGTTTGGACGACGTAATAATCTCTAATTGATCTCCATTCTGAAGCTCATAAGACAAGGGCATAAGCCTATTATTCACCTTGGCTCCAATACAAGACCCTCCAATATCCGTATGTATATCATAAGCGAAATCGAGTATTGTAGAACCTGTAGGCAGCACTCTTAACTCTCCTTTTGGCGTAAATACATATATTTCTTCATTGAACAAATTCAACTTGAAATCATTAACAAAGTCAATTGCATCTGAATCAGGAGAATCCAATAGCTCTCTAATTTCACTAATCCAACGGTCTAAGTTATTGTTTTCTTCTCCTGTAGATTCCTTGTATCTGAAATGTGCGGCCAGTCCCTTTTCAGCAATCTCATCCATTCGCTCAGAACGAATTTGAACCTCTACCCATTTCCCTTGCGGTGACATTACGGTTGTGTGAAGTGACTCATATCCATTTGCCCTTGGTGTAGAAATCCAATCGCGTAAGCGCTCAGGACTAGGTTGGTAGAAATCAGTTACAATACTATAAATCCTCCAACAATCAGACTTTTCTAGCTCAGTAGGAGTATCTATAATAATTCGGATAGCGAATATATCAAAAACCTCTTCAAATGGTACACTCTTAGATGTCATCTTCTTCCAAATAGAAGAGATCGACTTTGTCCTAGCTTTTATATTCACCACATACCCCTCGTGGGCCATAGCCTCTTTAACAGGCGCTATAAATCTTCTAATAAATCGAGCACGAACTTCTTTGGTTTTTTCAAGCTTGGTCTCTATCTCAAGATAGGCGTCAGATTCACAATACTTCATGGAAAGGTCTTCCAGCTCTGTCTTCACAGAATAAAGACCTAATCTATGAGCCAAAGGCGCGTAGAGAAATTTGGTTTCAGAAGCAATCTTAAGTTGCTTATCAGCACGCATACTTCCAAGAGTTCGCATATTGTGCAAACGATCTGCAATCTTGATTAAAACAACCCTGAAATCTTCTGATATCGTCAGGATCATTTTACGGAAATTCTCCGCTTGTATGGAAGAATTCTCATCAAAGACATCTGGTATTTTTGTTAAGCCATCGATAATGAGCCGAACCTTAGGACCAAATAAATCTTCAATATCATTCAAGGTGATATGGGTATCCTCAACCGTATCATGCAACAATGCACAGATGACAGAAGTTGGCCCCAACCCCATCTCATCAGCGCAAATTCTTGCTACAGCAATAGGATGATAGATATAGGGCTCACCTGACTTACGTCGCATTTCTTTGTGTGCATCTAGTGCAACATCAAAGGCCTTTCGGATCTGCTTGGTCTCTTCCTTATCTCTGTTTTTCAAGGCACGCATAAGTCCCCTAAAAGCATTCAGGATTTCTTTACGTTCTTGCTCCAGTTTTACTTTGGATTCAGAGGGTATCGTGTTCATTTATTTAGAAGGTAACAATTTTGAAGCTACTTCTCCAAACCCAATACGAATTTTATCATTTTTACAAAAACCCCTCATGGTTACAGTATCACCATCCTGAATGAACTTCCGTTCCGTTCCATCTGTCATCGGCACAGGCTTTGTACCTTTCCATGCAAGCTCCAGCATGGAGCCGTAAGAATCAGGAGTCGGACCCGAAATAGTACCAGAACCTAAAAGGTCACCACCTCGAATATTACAACCATTTATGGTATGGTGCGCAAGCTGCTGCGCCATGTTCCAATACATATATTTGAAATTCGAATTGCAAACAATCGTTTCTTGACTTGCATCTGGTGTAATTGCGACCTGTAAATTGATATCATAGGACTTGTGTCCATCAAATTTCAAATAATCTAAAACCTCTGGAGATTGACTTGGCGTATCCACACCATAAGGTTGTAGCGCATCAAGACTAACAATCCAAGAAGAAATTGAAGACGCGAAATTCTTTGCTAAGAAAGGTCCCAAAGGAACATATTCCCATTTTTGAATATCACGCGCAGACCAATCATTAAACAAGACCAAACCGAAAATATAATCCTCAGCTTCAGCCGTCGAAATAGTATCACCTAAAGGCTTTCCATCAAAGGTGACAAATGCCATTTCAAGTTCAAAATCTATCATTTTCGAAGGCCCAAAGACAGGCCCCTGGTCTTCATTAGGTTTGGTTTGCCCTTTTGGCCTATGAATCGCTTGACCAGAAGGAATAACTGAAGAAGAGCGACCATGATAGCCCACGGGGATGTACAACCAATTTGGCAGAAGTGCATTATTAGGATCTCTAAACATCGTTCCAACATTGGTTGCATGTTCTTTACTCGAATAAAAATCAGTATAATCACCAATCTCAATAGGCATAAGAACTTGAGCGGAAGATTCTAAAATCAAAACTTGCTCAACATGATGCTGGTTGTTTTGTAGCTCCGTGTTTTCTTTATTTAACAAATCAGAAACCCGATCCCTCAAACGCCTTGCAGATAGTTTCCCTTTCTTCATGAGGAGGTTCAATGAATGAGAATCAAAGGCGGCAATGTTATAAGGTAGGTTATCCAAGTACCCTAAAACATGCAATGTCTTAAGGTCTAGTATATAATCGCCGATCCTCATACCAACTCTAGTTTCTAGCTGGTCTGTTTTGAACACCCCTAAAGGTAAGTTCTGTATAGGAAAGTCAGAATCTTCTGGGACGGCTACCCATGACACGATATTTGGGTTATTGGCTTTAATCATTTTATTTATCTTTCTTATTAAACATTAAATCTAAAATGCATGATGTCTCCATCCTGCACGATATACTCTTTACCTTCCACTTTAAATTTCCCAGACTCTTTTACTGCCTGTTCAGACCCTAAGCTAGTAAAGTCATCGTATTTCATTACTTCAGCACGAATAAACCCTTTCTCAAAATCTGTATGGATAACACCAGCTGCCTGAGGCGCTGACATCCCCTGCTTGATCGTCCATGCCCTAACCTCTTTGACACCTGCTGTGAAATAGGTTTGTAGGTTCAATAGAGAATAAGCGGACCGAATCAATCGATTTACACCTGGCTCTTCAAGATTCAGCTCATCTAAAAACATCTGACGCTCATCGTAGGTGTCTAATTCTGTGATATCTGCTTCTATTTTCGCACCGATAACGAGGACCTCTGCATCTTCATCTTTAACAGCTGCTTTAACTGCATCTACAAAATGATTGCCGTCCTGAACAGAAGCTTCGTCGACATTACAGACGTACATAACAGGTTTTGAGGTGATCAAATTAAAAGGCACAATCAATTCATTTTCTTCATCCGTAAATTCCAATGCACGAACAGACAATCCTTGCTCCAGACCCTCCTTTATTTTTAAAGAAAGCTCATGTTCTTTAACCGCGTCTTTATCACCAGTCTTAATAACTCTAGAAAGAGAGCTTATTTTCTTATCTATAGACTCCAAATCTTTTAATTGAAGCTCTATATCAATAATCTCCTTGTCTCTTATAGGGTCAACAGAACCATCAACATGGATGATGTTACCATCCTCAAAGCAACGCAAGACATGTAATATAGCATCGGTCTCTCTAATATTGGCTAAGAATTTATTCCCAAGACCTTCGCCTTTAGAAGCCCCCTTAACAAGACCTGCAATATCAAGGATTTCCATTGTTGTAGGAACAACGCGCTCGGGAACAACTAGACTTTCTAGTTTTTCGAGCCGCGAATCCGGAACAGAAATCGTTCCAATATTAGGTTCAATAGTACAAAATGGAAAATTCGCCGATTGCGCTTTAGCGTTTGACAAACAGTTAAACAATGTAGACTTACCGACATTCGGCAAACCCACGATACCACACTTTAAAGACATATCATTTTTTTGGTAATCAAAGATAAGAAAGAATGCTCAGAAAGCCCTCAATTTATAACCCCACTCATAGAAAAAATATTTTTTTTACAAAGCCTCACTTAATGTAGCAAACTTTTTTTTTTACCTACATTTATGCACCTAAATATAAATATGAATTTTAGCAAAACCTTTTTTTTACTCCTACTGATGTCCTCAAATGCAATCAGTCAACAAGAACCTGCCAAGTCTGATGCAGAAATCATGATCAGAGAAATCTATTCCAAGGCACTAACATCTGGGCATGCATACGAAGATTTAAGGTTTTTATGTAAAGAAATAGGCGCTAGAATCACAGGCTCAACTGAAGCCCAAATGGCTATTGAATGGGGACAAGAGAAAATGAATACTTATGGACTCGAAGTAACCCTTCAAGAGATCCAGGTACCGCACTGGGAAAGAGGCACCAAAGAGGTTTTTTATTACAAAACAAGTAATGGAACACATGCTAAACTCAAGGGATTGGCATTGGGAGGTTCAATTGGCACAGAGGGAACACTACGTGGAAACCTAATAGAATTTAGCAGTCTAGACGCATTGAAAGCAGCAGCAACAGAATTGGTAAAAGGAAAAATCGTATTTATAAACCAACCCATGGACGCCAAGCAAATCCAAACCTTTAAAGCTTACGGCGGATGCTATCCCCTAAGAGGAAATAGTGCCTCGATCGCAGCAGAAAAAGGAGCAATTGGAGCGGTAATTAGATCCTTAGGGCTGGCGTCAGACCCACACCCTCACACGGGGTCGATGTATTATAAGGATAGTATTGATAAAATCCCAGCAGCAGCCATTTGCACCGCGGACGCTAATAAAATCCATGAATTCTTCAAAAACAATCCAAACGAAACCATGGAGCTTGTGATGGAAATGGATTGTAGGTCTTTTCCTGATGCCAGATCATACAATGTCCTTGGCGAAATAAAAGGAACAAAATATTCGGATGAGATTATAACCGTAGGAGGGCATCTAGACTCTTGGGACACAGGGGAAGGCGCTCATGATGATGGCGCTGGTATTGTACATTGCCTAGAAGCCTTTAGAATTCTAAAAGAAATGGGCTACCAGCCGCAACATACGTTGCGACTTGTGTTCTTTATGAATGAAGAAAACGGAAATAAAGGAGGTAAGACTTATGCGAAATGGGTGAAAGAAAATAAAGAAAAACACTTTGCTGCCATTGAAAGTGACCGTGGAGGATTTGCTCCCAGGGGTTTTACCTGTGACGGAACTGAAGCGCAGGTAGAATGGCTCAGTTCTTTGGCAGGGATCTTTAAAGACTATGATCTTCATGTTTTTGAAAAAGGCTATGGAGGAGTTGATATAGGACCTTTAAAAAAATCCTATCCAGGTATTCCTCTTTTCGGTTTTGTTCCAGATTCACAGCGCTACTTTGACATGCACCATTCACCAAATGATGTTTTTGAAAACGTAAACAAACGCGAGCTTGAGCTAGGCGCAGCGGCGATCGCTTCTTTCATATATCTTCTAGACCAAAAGGAAGACTAATGTTTGCCTTCTGAAAAACGCGGGTCTTCTATATAGGCTTGCTTTTTCATATAGGAAACCTCAATACAATAAAAATCAAACTCCGATACAATCTTCCCCTTTAAACAGTAAATACCGAGTCCAGAAAAAGGAAAACGCTCTAAAGAAGAATGAAAATGCACCGTATCTATTGCTTTCCCTTCCGGATCTAGAAACATCCCAAACGAGATTGCATTGCCTTTCGATGACTTTGTATTTTTGAGCGCTACCAAATACCCATAAGTTTGAATCACACGCCCTGTAAGAGAGGGAAACAAAGAGACTGTACAATATGCACCTATTGTCTCTTTGAGAAGGTCAAAAGGACTACATAGTGAAAAACCGATGTGCTCAAGGTATTCAAAATCCAATTCAAGCGGATCCTCATCAAGAGTAGGGATTTTATCTGGTTGCTTACGAGGTGCTTCTAGAGGTAGTAATGACTGAGTTGTTACCGCTTTTTTCTCATGGAAAAAATAAGCCCTCCAAAGCAATGCCTTACGCGGTATTCCAAAGCCACGAAGAGCATTCATTCGTATCAGTAGAATCAATTGCTCAAAAGGAATATAAACACGCCTTAGTAAATCTTCAAAACGATCAAATTGACCACCATCACTTCTACATTTTACAATACTCAATATCGTATTTCGCTCAACACCACTCACCAAATTAAAACCCAAAATCAAATCTCGCCCATCAAGGACACAGCCATACGCCCCCCTCTGAATACAAGGCGCCTCCACCCTAGCACCGAGCATTCGTGCCTCATGAATATAAAACTCTGTACGGTAATAACCCCCAAAATTATTAATACATGCCGTCATGTATTCCAAAGGATAATAAGCTTTAAGATACAGACTCTGGTAACTCTCTACTGCATAAGAGGCAGAATGCCCCTTTGCAAAGGCATATCCAGCAAAACTTTCAATCTGTGTCCATACAGACTTGATCAAGTCAAAACCATACCCTTTGGCACCACAGTTTTGAAAGAATTTCTCCTTGATCACTAAAAACGCACTACGCGACCTAAACTTACCTGACATCCCCCTCCTCAAAACATCTGACTCTCCAAGCGTGAGTCCTGCAAAATAATGCGCCACCTTAATCACATCCTCTTGATAAACCATAACACCATAGGTCTCGGGCATTATTTTAAGCAACAAAGGATGGGCCTTTTTACGCTCCTCAGGAAAACGATGGCGTAAAATATAGGTACGCATCATTCCAGATTGAGATACACCAGGACGAATCACAGAGCTGGCTGCAACGAGCTCTAGGTAGTTCTTGACACTAAGTTTGGTCATCAACATACGCATCGCTGGAGATTCAACATAAAAACACCCCAAGGCATCTGCCTTTGTCAATAAAGCATTGATTCGTGAGTCTTTCTTAAAGAAATCTAGGTCATTGATGTCCCGCGGCGGATTGTCAGGCTGGTTCTGTATAGCAAGCGCCACACCATCTTGAATCTTTGCCAAGCCTCGCTGGCTCAATACATCGAATTTATAGAGCCCCACATCCTCCGCTTCAAGCATAGAGAATTGGGTCGTTGGAAAGCCTTTGGGAGGTAAAAAAGTAGCTGAGAACCAGGTCATCGGTTTTTCACTAATTACAATACCCCCAGAATGCACACTTAAATGAGATGGTAAACCCTGGATACATTCACTATACTTAAGAACCAACGCCGATAAAGAATCCTTAGGTTTCACATGCTTTATAGCCAGCTGGCCGATATCCGATTTCGGCAAACCAAAAACCTTCCCTAGCTCCCGAATAGTAGCTCTATATTGGAATGTATTATAGGTACAAAGCAAGGCCGCAGTTGGGTACTTCTCAAAAATATAGCGGATCACATCATCTCGATCGCGCCAAGAGAAATCAATATCAAAGTCTGGCGGACTCTTGCGTTCTAAGTTTATAAAACGTTCAAAATACAAGTCAAGCTCTAAGGGATCTACATTCGTAATCCGAAGTAAATAAGCCACAATACTGTTGGCTCCACTTCCCCTGCCCACATAAAAGTAATTTCTGGAACGTGCATATGAGGTAAAATCCCAGGTCATCAGGAAATAAGAAAGATATTTTTTCTTGGCAATAATTTCTATTTCTCTCTCGATACGCTCAACGATTTCATCTGTAAGCTCCTTGTAACGTCTCGGGAGCCCCTCTAAACAAAGGTTTCTCAGCATGAGCTCATCCTCAGCTTCGCTCACCGTAAAGCTAGTTGGGTTTTGAGGCGATGCACTGTCGCTAAAATCAAAAGCAAGCCCACAATCCTCCAAAAGCAGAACGGTACGATCCAAAGCAATACGGTAGGTATCAAATGTCTGTTTTAATGTATTGAAATCCATCAGGTACCCATCCCTTGCACACCTTGAACGTTCTAGCTTAGAAAGTAAGGTGTTGTAATGAATCGCACGCAGCAAACGGTGGGTATTATAATCGCATTGGTTTCTGAATGCCATTGCAGGAAGCACAAGTAATTTATTGAGGTTTAAATTACTTAACTTAAGGTTTATATTAGTTAAGTTAAAAACTTGAATATCAATATATTCATTCTCATTAAGTTTATGTATTGGACCCGGGAAAGGATACGACACGTAGCAATTACTGAGGTGCGGAATACGGTCAGGGAAATCAATTTTACCATGCAGGTATCTTGATAGAAAAACATTTAATTCATGAAATCCCCTATTGTTTCTAGCAATGATTGTTGCTTTTAGCTCCATATCATTGCGTAGCTCGACACCGATTACGGCCTTTACCCCTTTCTCTTGCGCAGAACGTACAAACGACAAAGTAGCCCCAGTCGAATTAATATCCGCAAGTAATAGGAAAGGATACCTCGATTCAAGCGCCCATTCGACAAGCGCTTCGGGTTGTAACACACCATATTTCAAGCTGTAGCAAGACTGTACTTTCATCTCCGACTGAAAAACTTAAGATCTACGATTGGCTAATAATGCTGGAGGTTCTCCATTGAAAGGATTCCATCCACCTATCGTCTTGGCC
>CAJJCU010000053.1 GCA_905182775.1 uncultured Flavobacteriales bacterium | reverse complement strand
CTATCGCGCCTAGTTTTGAAGGTTCTTCTATTTTCTTTCCGGCATCTGTGAATGCAGGAGAAAGTGTTATTAGTAATTATTCTTTTACGCTTCCTTCAGATTGGGATGAAAACAACATGCATATTGTTGGTTTGCTTATTTCACCTGATGGGAGAATTGACAATGCAGGTTCTACTACAATAGCTGAAGCGGTGTCTAACGGTTTCGAAGTCGGTCCTAATGTGGGATTGTTTGGAGGTTTTGATTATCAAATTGATGATGCTCTAAAAGTATATCCTAATCCAGCTTCAACTGATTTAAATATCATCTTAACGACGGGAAAAGTAGCGTCCAGTAATATGATTGTTTATAATGCTCAAGGACAAGTGATGACTGAAATTGAAATCAATTCAAATTCAGGAAGTTGGAAATACACGATAGATATTTCTGATTATGCACCAGGAGTTTATGCTGTTTCTTATACGAATGAGTCAGAAAATAAAATGAAACGTTTTGTGGTAGAATAAGAATTCTACTATCTGATGTTATAGATAATTAAAGCCACTTCGGTGGCTTTTTTTATGCCTTAACTTTTATTTTTTCTTTGACTTGGTCAGCGATTTCCCTTACTTGAGTTAAGCTTTCTCCAGTAATGGTAATATGCCCCATTTTACGAAACGGCTTTGTTTCACTCTTACCGTATAGGTGGGGGTAGACGCCAGGTAACTCTAAAATGCGATCTAGTCCATCGTAAATTACCGGGCCAGAGAATCCTTTTTCACCGAGCAGGTTGATCATCGCTCCAGGTTGGAGTAGTTTCGTTTCTCCTAGGGGTAGGTTTAAAATGGATCTAAGGTGCTGTGCATATTGTGAAGTCCCACAACATTCTATGGTATGGTGTCCACTGTTGTGAGGGCGCGGTGCTACTTCGTTAACCAATAGACTACCGTCTTTACAAAGAAAGAATTCAACAGCTAAAAGACCAACCATATCTAATTTTTGAATCAGATCTGCTGCAATGGCGTTTGCTTTTTCTTCAATGTCTATTGAAATTGCTGCAGGAGAGAATAAATACTCAACCAAATTGGCTTCAGGGTTGAATTCACATTCTACAGACGGGAAACATTTTATTTGTCCCTTTTTGTTACGCGCTACAATAATGGAAAGTTCTTTGTCAAAATCAACCAATTCTTCGCAAAGATTTGGTGTATCAAAAGAGGCATGAGCAGTTTTGAGCAGCTGTACACCTTTTCCATCATAGCCACCTGTGCGTGTTTTTTGGATTATGGGATATTTTATTTCGTCTTTCGCAACTGCACTTGCGTCGGCATATAACTTGAATGCCGCAGTGGGAATGTTGTTTTCCAGATAAAAGTTTTTTTGGATCCCTTTGTCTTTAATTATTTTTAAAACGCTTGGTTGAGGATAAACAATTACACCGTTCTTTTCTAATTCTTCTAATGCCTCAATATTGACATTTTCTATTTCAACGGTGATCAGATCCTTGTCTCGGCCAAAATTCATTACCGAATCATAATCTGTAATTGAACCACAGATAAAGGAGTGGGCGATTAATGAGCAGGGGGCATTTGGATCTGGATCCATCATGTGTAAATGAATATCGAGATCAATGGCTTCTTGGATTAGCATTCTACCGAGCTGACCACCTCCCAATACACCTAATTTGAAATCTTTAGCCTTCCATTTGTTTTTCATAATACAAAGATACGTCTCTATTCAAATTATTTTCATCTTCGTGCTTAAAATTGTACATTTGCTGCTTCTATGATGCGTGAAATTAGACTTCTTGACAAAACTTTTTCTCCCTATTTGGCTGCAGATCAAATTGCAACAGAGGTGAAGAGGCTTGCAGAGGATTTACAGAGGGATTATGCCTCTAAAAAAGTTCTTTTTGTTAGTGTCTTAAATGGTGCCTTTATGTTCACCTCTGATCTCATGAAGGTTCTTGATTTGTCTCTTGAGATTTCTTTTATAAAAGTATCTTCTTATCAAGGAATGTCAAGCACTGGAGTGGTTAAAGAAATCATAGGTCTTAAAGAATCTGTTGAAGGACAGCATGTTGTTATCCTGGAGGATATTGTGGATACAGGAACAACTGCAAATAAAATAATAGAGCTCTTAAAAGTTCAAAATCCCGCATCTTTAGAAATTTGTACGCTACTCTTTAAAAAGAGCGAATTTAAAGGGATCACGCATCCAAAGTACGTAGGTTTCGAAATTCCTAATAAATTTGTCGTCGGATACGGATTGGATTATGATGAGTCCGGAAGAAATTTAAGTGAATTATATCAATTAAAGGAATAAATTATGTTGAATATTGTGTTATTTGGCCCTCCAGGGGCAGGTAAGGGTACACAATCGGAACGGTTGATTGAGAAGTATGGTCTTGTTCATTTGTCTACGGGAGATATTTTTAGGTCCAATATTAAGGGAGAAACTGAGCTAGGTAAACTCGCTAAAAGTTATATTGATAAGGGTCAGCTTGTTCCAGACAGTGTAACCATCGATTTACTCAGAGCAGAAGTATTAAAACAGGTCTCTCCAAAAGGATTTATTTTTGACGGATTTCCCAGAACTAATGGTCAGGCTGAGGCATTAGATGAATTTTTAAGCTCAATTAATACCTCGATCTCAGTAATGCTAGCATTAGATGTAGAAGAGGACGAATTGAAGAAAAGACTCATTAAAAGAGCTGAATCTAGCGGACGTGCAGATGATGCAGATCCAAAAATAATAGA
>CAJJCU010000052.1 GCA_905182775.1 uncultured Flavobacteriales bacterium | reverse complement strand
GTGGCGGCTATCGAAACAGCAAACAAAGACCTGATGCGCTCTATCAAGAATTTCGCAAAAGACATTAAAAGCAAATACATTGACCCGCCAAATACAACAGATTTCGGAATTATGTTCTTACCTATTGAAGGGCTTTTTGCCGAAGTAGCGAGACAGCCTGAGATGATTACGTTGCTGCAGCGAGAGTATAAAATCGTGGTTACGGGCCCGACAACACTTGCAGCAATGCTCAATAGCCTTCATATGGGCTTTAGAACATTAGCGATTCAGAAACGCACCAGCGAGGTATGGAATGTATTAGGTGCAGTAAAAACTGAATTTGGAAAATTCGGTGGTGTATTGGCTAAAGCACAAAAAAAGATCAATGAGGCAAATAATGAAATAGATAATTTGGTGGGTACGAGAACCAGAATGATGCTCTCTAAACTCAAGAAAGTAGAAGAACTTCCATCGGCAGAATCAGACAAGCTTATTGATGATGTAATTGATTACGAAGAAGAAGAGGATTAGCCAGCAACGTTATGAGAAATGATGCAAAGACATACACGCTTACCCAACTTCATACATCAATTGAGAATTGGGTAAGAGAAAGTTTTTCTACAAAAGAGATTTGGATCACTTGTCAAATCGCGAAATGCAATGAGAAAAACGGACATTATTATTTGGAGCTTGTAGATTCTACAGCAGGTTCTAGAACTGCTCAAGCCAAAGGTATGATTTGGCGAACCAATTTCTCGAACATTCAAAACACGCTTCAGGGATATGGATTGGCCGTCTCAGATGTCTTAAAAGTTGGTCTTGAAATACGTATCTCTGTTACAGTAACCTTTCATAAAGTTTTCGGAATGAGCTTGGTTATTAACTCGGTCGACCCATCAACTATTCTCGGTGATATAGAAAAACAAAAGGTAGCTACGAGAAAAAGACTTCAAAACGAAGGGCTAATCAGTCTTCAGAAGACACTTTATTTTGGTCCTATTAATAAACGTATAGCTTTAATAGGATCTCCTAAAACATCTGGTTTCGAAGATTTTATCAATGAGTTAGAAGAAAATGCTGTTTACACTAATTTCAGGGTAAAGATTTTTCCGGTAGGGGTTCAGTCCCAAGGATCTGTTATCGAAATTGCCAATGCGATTCAGGAAGCATCACTTCATGATGTCGACGCTATTGCGATTGTCCGTGGTGGTGGCTCAAAAATGGACCTTCACATTTTTAATCATTATACAATTTGTCAAGCTGCAGCGACTTGCAGAATTCCTATTGTAACGGGGATTGGCCATGAAACTGACTCCTGTCTTATCGATGAAGTAGCCTATACATCGATGAAAACACCAACGGCAGCAGCAGAGTTGTTTTACATGAATATTGGTATGTTTTCAGCTTCGGTAAATGATGTGAACAAGCAAATACAACTTCATGTACGAGGAATGCTTTCGCAAAGTTCTGGTGAACTTCAGTTTTATTCAGGGATTCTCTATTCTCGTGTTGATGAAATACTTCAGGTTCAAGAAGAGGAACTACAATTGGCCGTAAAAGGTTTGCAATATGATTTTAATATTTTTCTTTCGCAGTCTAAGGAGCGACTGAGTGAAGAGCTTTATTATTTGCAGAAATCTGCCATAGAGGAGGTTAGGAATGAGCAGTCTTTCATTGAAACTATTAATGGTGTTTTATATAACCAGATAAATGGTCTGATATATGACTTAGCACCAAAGGAATTAGAGCAGCACTGTGATCTACTGCGCATGCGTTTAAATTTTGTTTTGGACACTTCAAGAGATTTTTTAAATTTCACAAGGCAAAAACTTGGACTTGTAGATCCAACACGACTGTTCGAACGTGGGTATTCCATCTCTACGGTTAAAGGAGAGGATCTTAATAAAACAAAAGGAAAGCTGATCGGTAAGGAATTGACAACCTATAGCGAAAAGCATACTGTGATTAGCATAATTAAAGAATTAAAAAGTAAGAAATGACAAAACAAGAAATTAAGAACTTGAAATATGATGCAGCTCTTGAACTTCTAAAAGAGATATCCCAGAAGCTTGAAAATAAAGAGATTTCTATCGACGACTTAACGGACCAGGTCCAGCTTGCAAATCAACTGGCGGAGCATTGCAAAGGCAAGCTAAAAGCAACAGAGGATGAGATTAAAAAGATCATTCAAACCGATGCTCCAAATCAGTCCTGAAACTGAACTCGGCCATTGATTAAATTATTATTCTGCTTATTCTCTAGTGTAAAATAATAGATCCCTGAAGCAACCTCTGCGCTATCTAAGGTGAAATGATTACTGTTGGTCTGGTCCTTAAAAATAACACTGCCAAAATCGTCATAGATCTTTAAGTACACTACCGAGCTGTTGCTGTTATCAAAATAAAGATCTGAGGTGCCAGATACTGGATTCGGACGAAGTAAATAGCTATTTGACGGAATAGAGATTACCTCGATGCTGATCACCTCTGATTCTTGATTGCCTAATTGTAGCTTGTAGTAATTGATTTTATTGTTGATAGGCTCGCTGTCAGTATAGGTATAGGCTACCGAAGAGGCCAAGTCACCGCAGACACCATCAATGTTTTCTATGATTACAAAATTTAAACTATCCGTACTTCTGTATATTTGAATACCATTACAAACGCTACCTGACTTAATAGTCCAAGCGAGTAAAACATTTCCCTGGCTGTAGTCAATAGAAAGCTCATCCAAAATCGTTTGGCTCCTATACGAGAAAGAAACAAAAACAAATAAGATGAGAACCCTGTAAATCATATAAGCCACTTTATATAAGAATACTAATTTAC
>CAJJCU010000051.1 GCA_905182775.1 uncultured Flavobacteriales bacterium | reverse complement strand
TAAGGCCAAGAATGATAAAAGAAAATTAGACTCCTATGAATACAAGCTGTACAATAAAATTCAATTTGACCTCAATAACATAAGTGAAGAAATCGAAAACAACAAGCGGGTTCAGAAATTAGAGGTTCTGTTAAATTACCTGGATTCAAATGAAAACGGTGATAAATACTTGCCGCTCATTCTAAATGAGACGATTTCTAAGTTTTACTTTAAACGTAAACCACGTGAGAAAAAGGAAGTGATTTATGCCACAAGAACTACGGGTGTAGAAAACCTTCAAGTGAATCAGTTTTTAGGGGATATGTATCTAGACTTAAATATCTATGATAACATTTACACCATCTTTGGGAAGTCATTTATTAGTCCTGTAGCGAACAATTCCAAACTGTTCTATAAATACTACCTCGAAGATTCCACCTTCAAAGGCAAGCATTGGTGCTATAATTTAAAGTTCATTCCAAAAAGAAAGGGAGAGCTTACTTTTTCGGGATCTATGTGGATCAATGACACCAGCTTTGCTGTCATAGAATTTGAAGCCAATGTTTCACCTGATGTCAATCTGAATTTTGTGAATGACTTTTATTTCAAACATGAGTTTGAGCAAGTAGACGAAGATTCATGGATGTTGAAAAAAGAAAAACTGATTGCAGATATTCAGCTTACAAAAGGCTCGAAATTAAGTGGTTTTTACGCTAGAAAATCAAGTGAACGCAGTGAATTTGTAATCAACAAAGAAAGAGACGGGAAATTCTACGAATCTAAAAACACGGTTGATTTTATTGAAGGTGCTGATGAAAAGACCAAGGAGGAATGGCTGACACTCAGACCAACGGAGCTGTCTAAGCAAGAAGCAGGAATCGGAGACATGCTTGATTCCCTTAATGCAAACCCCTATTTCAAAAGACTCAAAAACATCACCTACATGGCGGCGAGCGGTTTTTACCAATTAGGGAAAATTGAGATAGGAGACATCTATTCACTCGCTAGTACAAATCCAGTAGAAAAATTTAGAACGGGACTATCACTTAGGACATCAAATGCATTTTCTAGAAGGGTAGAGTTTGGGATTAAAGGAGCTTATGGTTTCGGAGATCAACGATGGAAATATGGAGCCACCTTTCGGTGTAACATCACACCCAAAAAGAGAGGTCTCCTTTACTTATATTACAATTATGACATTGAACAAATTGGCTTATCCCCCTATGCAATTGGTGTTGGGAATACTTTCGCGACATTATTGAGCACGGCGCCATTTGACAAATTAACCTTTCTAAAAAAGATCGGAGGGAACTTAGAAAAAGACCTTAGGAAAGACCTTATTATAAATATTGGAGCAGAGTGGAAACAATACAACCCATTAGGAACAGCAAATTTCCTAAGAAAAAACCCGTTAAGCGGACAATTGGATACCATCAACCAACTTACGACCTCAGAAGTTAAAGCGAGCATTCGCTGGGCAAAAGATGAAGAGTTTATTTCAGGAGCATTTGACCGAACGAGTGTTCGATCCCGATTCCCTGCGATCTCTCTGCAAGCTATATTCGGTATAAAAAACATTTTCGATAGTGAATATAATTATCAAAAAGTTGAGCTAAAGATTGAGCACAAGACTCAAATTGGAATATTAGGACGCCTTGATTACGGAGCCAACATCGGTTGTATCTTTGGTAACGTTGCCTACCCCTTATTAAACGCGATACCAGGGAATCAATCACTGTGGTTAATGACCTCTGCATTTAACAAGTTAAACTTCTTAGAATTCGTCTGTGATCGTTATACAGGAGGTTATATCGAGCATCATTGGGATGGATTCATTATGAACAAAATTCCTTTAGTTAAAAAAATAAACCTAAGGCTCGTTACGTCTGGTCGTTTGGCCTATGGTTCGTTAAGCCAAAGACATGAAACAAACATGATTTATCCTGATTTTATAAGAAGGTTCAATCGGGTTCCTTATGCGGAAACGACTGTCGGCGTTGAAAACATATTCAAGTTTTTTAGAGTTGATTTGGTCTGGCGAATGACCTATTTGGACAGCCAAACAAATCCACTCGGTATACGCGCCAAATTTGCTTTGATTTTTTAGTACCTTGATAACATGAAACTCCATACAAATAACATCCAAAAAAGCTATAAAGGAAAAAAGGTCGTGAAAGACGTTTCCATTGAAGTTAGACAAGGAGAAATCGTAGGACTTCTAGGACCAAATGGGGCAGGGAAAACCACCTCTTTTTATATGATCGTTGGGCTAGTTCGGCCTGACCAAGGAAATGTCTACCTCAATGACCTAGACATCACAAGACTCCCTATGTATAAAAGAGCGCAGATGGGAATCGGTTATCTTCCTCAGGAAATATCTGTCTTTCGAAAGCTAAGTGTTGAGGACAATATCATGGCAATACTAGAGATGACGAACAAAACACCAACCGAACGTAAACACCGTTTAGAAGAGCTTCTCGAAGAATTTAATCTCAATGATTTCCGAAAGACCTTGGGGAATAGACTATCTGGAGGAGAAAAGAGAAGAACGGAAATCGCTAGGTCTTTAGCAACAGATCCTAAATTTGTTCTTTTAGATGAGCCATTTGCAGGAGTCGACCCGATTGCTGTGGAAGACATTCAGAGTATTGTTTATGATTTAAAAAAGAAAAACATAGGAATCTTAATTACCGATCACAATGTGCAAGAAACGCTGTCGATAACAGACCGCACCTATCTTTTATTTGAAGGTAGTATATTGAAATCTGGGACAGCACAGGAATTGGCTTCTGACGAGCAAGTTCGACGTGTTTATTTGGGTCGTAACTTTGAATTAAAGAAAAAAATAATTACCGAATAAGGTTCACAAATCCCCTAATCATCTTTGCTTCAATAGGATTTGCACAAGATTTATAGGTCACAGTGTAAATATATACGCCATCCTGACAAGGTTTCCCGTTAAAGGTCCCATCCCAACCAATGCTTGGTTCATTTTGTGAATAAACGAGCTCTCCCCAGCGGTTATAAATACTTAGATCCCACTCGTATATTTCATAATCTGTTACCGGAACAAACCAATCATTCAAACCATCAGCATCAGGGATAAATGTATTGGGTACATAAATCGTAAAAGGCTCTACAAAAACGACAGCACGTATTGAATCGGAGCAACCATATTCATTATAAACAACTTGCAATGGGTAATCAGAACCTGACTGAGTGTAAGCATGTATAAAGTCTGAGTCTTCAGTCATGAATTGACCACCATCATAAAAATAAGCATACGAATTAGCTCCTGATGATTGATTAATGAAACACACCTCATTGTCACAAACATCTATTTTATCTGGATTAACAACAAACCCTGCTGTTGGCGATGGGTATACGGTTACGAGATCCTGTTGCATCATATACAAAGTATCGGTACAACCTTCAAGAGCCATCATGGTTAACCCAACACTGTAGCTGCCTACATCGACATATGTGTGTGAGGGACTCAGAAGGCTTGAACTATTTCCATCCCCAAACTCCCAAGTATAGATGACTTCGCCCTCGACCTGGCTTAGATTTACAAATTGCGCTACACTTGGTGCACACTGAAGCCCCTCGATATAAACAAAATCAATCATTGGTTCTGAATATACGTAAAGCGTAGATTGAACCGAGTCAATACATTCATCAAACGAGCCTGTAAGCTGGACTTGCTGGACACCTGGAGTTAAATATTGAACACCTAAAACCGTTAGATCATTCGAATTGGTAAGAGACGAGTTTTCACCAAAATCCCATGTAAAAACGGCGTCTATTGGGCCACTGACGTTGGCTTGAAAGTTATAGAGGCCATCCGTTACACACAACGAGTCATTATGGATAATCTCCATAACGAGAGGCTCGTTAAGCTCTATTTCAATTTCTGTGGTATCTGAACAATTAGGGGAACTGCTTCCAATTAATTGGATTGTATAATTTCCGGGCCCATCAAAGGTGAAACTTGGATTAAACAATCCACTTTGATCCGTATTTGTTTCACTAGACCCAAAATCCCAAACAATCGTATTCACGTCAGAAGTATTGCTTTGAAAATCAACAGTTAAACCTAAACATTCGATTGCATCTGGTAATTCGATGCCTACAATTGGTTCCGCAAAGAGATAAATAGAATCCTCAAAAATGGTTTGACAATCGCCATCATCACCAAACAAGGTAACCGTATGAAAACCCGGAGTATTAAAATTGATAGTTGGCACATCTGACCCGTTCCATTGCTGAAGATTGGCATCACTATCAAATGTCCACTCAAAATTTGCATTTTGGTTACTCGAAATAAGCTCAAAATCAAATAAGTTACCCACTATACAAATAGAATCCTCTGACGACCATTCGATTGCAAAAGGATTCCCTACATTTATTTGCATATATGCAGTGTCTGTGCATGCCAATCCTGGGTTCACAATCAGTGTCGTAAGATAGTCTCCAGGTCCAGGAAATGTATAGGTTGGCTCAAAGGAGTTGCTCACATCCGTAGACTGTTCTTGCACCCCGAAATCCCATAAATAACTGGAGCCTCCATACGAACTATTTTCAAACTGCACCGTTAATCCTTGACAATAAGAGATAAAAGTCGAGAGGTCTTCTTGGAGCGGTAAGATTGCTTGCATGGTAATATTACAATCAAAAACTTTAAACAAAAAGTCTCGAACGGTCTCTCCTATCAAAATACCATTCCTAGATTCCTGAACACGCACGCCAACCACAAAAAGCCCCGTAATATTAGGGTCTACTGTCAAAAGTCCATCCGAATCAATCTGTGTGTTTGAGCCAGGGCCTAGCGGCGCCTGAGGAGTAAACCCACCGGACCACTGTATTGGGAAGTATGGAGGTGCAGGAGCTATTGGAGCTGGATCAAATGAATCTCCGCCCGCAAATGGAGTCACTAGAGAATAAGTCAATTCGTCCCCATCAGGATCCGTGGCTGAATGGTCAAATAAAAGCTGCTCATTATTACAAATCAAAATCGGAGGGTAATTCACAAACCGCGGGCTGCTATTATTTGCAAAACCAGTTTCAATACCTGGAACGTGAGTGGTCAGCGTTAGTCCAGTATCATCAGGATTAACAATATTAATAATATCCGGCCCTCTACAGCACCTTTGGTAACTAACGGTATACCCACCTTGTGTAGGCGGAAGGTTCAATACTGTCTCGTAAATTGCGCGCTCTACACAGATATTTGTTGGTGCCGTAGCACATGGATTATCAAAATTAATTGGAAGAAGAATACTTCCAGGAAAAGGCACATCTACGATTTGAATTAGATCTTGATTGCCCCTGTATATACTTAGTTTTAAGGGGTTGTCAAACTCTGCACCTAACGAATTACAATCTCGATAAATTGTAATGAAAAACCGGTAGTTACCCCCACCTAAATCATCGTAATAAATATCTCCACCAATGATATGTGAACCATAGGAGCTTATAGTTATTAGAAGAGAAAAGAAGAAAAATAAATATCTCATTATTAGTGTAGACGCATAAAATTTCTAATTGTTGTTTTCAATCACTTGGTTGAGTAAAGAAATGTCATAAATGTCATGTTCATATTTAAAATGAAAATCAGTTGCAAATTTTGAGCCATCAATTCTTTTACCCTTCCCATTGATTTGAAATTCAATTCTTTTTTGAAATAACTTTTCAGAAATTTCGTTATAATATTTGTGTTTTAAGGGGTTCTTGGGATAGGACAAATTATAGACGCCAAACTTCCCTGACGACTCTAAGACCAAAAGAATAGCTCGGACAATGTCCATTCTGTGAATCAAGTTAACAGGGGAGTTCCCATTAGAATTCAATTTTTTTCTCAAGAAGTAGATGACCGGATGACGGTCTTGACCTATTAATCCTGAAAGACGCAAGACCTTATGACTTGATGGAAATGCTGCTTTAATCAAGTTTTCAGCCTTGACAATAGGATGGTCTAATTTTAAAGCGCTGCGCTCCGTTACCAAGCCCTCATCAGCAAGATAAACACCGGTAGAACTAGTGAAAATAAAATGGACAACCGATGGGAACTGTTTGCAAATCGAAGCTATTGTATTGGCATAATCAGCCATTCCTGTGGGAGGCAGCATTACAATAATTTCATCTACAGAATAAGGGATTTCAACATCAAATTCGACTGACCCATTTTCAGCATAAGCAATCTTTAAGTACGTAATACCATGCTCATTTTTCTTTTCTTTCAAATCTCGAGTAGCAATAAGCACCCGTCGATTAATCGAAACTAAAGGTCTCGTTAAACAATGTGCCAACCAACCCGAACCAAAAATTAAAACTGTCTTCATTAGAACAAAAATATATAAGTGGAATCAATCCATCTAATCTCCAGTCTAAAATACAAAACCCACAACAAAAAATCTAAAGGGTTCAACGCATAAAGTATAGTTGATGTTTGTTATCTTTGTCAAAAAAATTGAACTATGTACGACGTCATTGTTATTGGGTCAGGTCCCGGAGGTTATGTAGCAGCGATTAGAAGCGCTCAACTAGGAATGAAAACTGCAATCGTTGAAAAATACAGCACCTTAGGTGGTACTTGCTTAAATGTAGGCTGTATTCCATCAAAAGCCTTACTTGATTCCTCTGAGCATTATCACAATGCAACCCATACCTTTAAAACGCATGGGATCGACATAGAGAATCCAAAAGTAAATCTAAAGCAGATGATGTCTCGTAAAGACGAGGTGATCAGTCAAACCTGCGACGGCGTTAAGTATTTGATGGATAAAAATAAAATTGAGGTCTTTCATGGAATCGGCTCATTCGTCAATAGCACAACAGTTCAAGTATTGTCTGATGACAAGAAAAAAACCAATATTGAAGGAAAGAACATCATTATAGCAACGGGTTCAAAACCGAACTATTTCCCTGGTATGGAGCCGGATAAAAAACGAATCATAACCAGTACTGAGGCTTTGAATCTAAAGGAAATACCTGGTAAAATGCTAGTGATTGGTGCTGGTGTTATAGGTTTGGAGTTGGGATCAGTATATAAAAGATTAGGAAGCCAAGTTGAGGTCATTGAATTTGCCCCTCAGATTCTACCAACAATGGACCTCAGTATCGGTAAAGATTTTTCTAAAATCCTGAAAAAAGAAGGTTTTAAATTTCATCTAGAGCACCGGGTGCAAAAGGTTGAAAATAAAGGGAAAAAAGTCATTGTCAAAGCATTAAATAAAAAAGGCGTCGAAGTTGAAATAGAAGGAGATTATTGTTTAGTGGCCGTTGGAAGAAAAGCTTTCACAGACGGACTTAACCTTAAAGGAGCAGGGTTGGAATCCAATGAAAGAGGTCAAATCCTAGTGAATGAGCATTTACAGTCGAATGTACCAAATATTTATGCGATCGGTGATGTTGTACGAGGAGCCATGCTCGCTCATAAAGCAGAAGAAGAAGGTGTATATGCTGCTGAATTTATTTCAGGTCAAAAACCGCACATCAATCACAATTTAATTCCTGGAGTTGTTTATACATGGCCAGAAATAGCGGCCGTAGGTAAAACAGAACAAGAATTAATTGCAGATAAAATAGAATTCAAGTCGGGAGTTTTCCCTATTCGGGCATTGGGTAGAGCACGAGCAAGTATGGATACAAACGGAATGGTTAAAATTCTTGCAGATAAAGAAACAGATGAGATTCTAGGGGTTCATATGATTGCGCCAAGGGCTGCAGATCTTATTATGGAAGCAGTCACAGCGATGGAATACAGAGCGTCAGCAGAAGATCTCGCCAGAATATGTCACCCTCACCCAACCTATACAGAAGCGATTAAAGAAGCGGCATTGGCGGCGACAGAGAACAGGCCACTGCACATCTAAAAAAGCTTAGGAGGTCCAAATATCCCAGCTTTTTAAAGCTTGCTGATGGAGCATGCTCTCCCCACTTAAGACTAAGGTTCCTTGCTCTTTGGCTTTATTTAAAAAGATGGTTTCAGCTGGATTGTAAATAAGATCTATAACAAGATGCTGAGGTGATAAAAATTCGAACGGGAAAGGAATTACTTCACTAGTATCGGGAAACATACCTACCGGGGTGCAATTCACAATAAGCTTACAGGAGTTGATCATATTCTCATTGATCTCGGAATAAGCAAATTCATTCTTCTTCTTTGGAACACGTGAAATATGAAAAACATCTAATCCTATTTTCTGGAGCACATAAGACACTGCCTTAGCAGCTCCACCTGTCCCCAGAATCAAAGCACGATGATGGTTAAAGTTTAAAAAAGGCTTTATACTTTGGTGAAAACCAAATGCATCTGTATTGTAACCCACCGAACGGCCTTCTTTTAATCGTTTGATCGTATTAACAGCACCAATCTGCATCGCTTCCTCGCTGATTTCATCTAGAAACGGCATCACGGATTGTTTGTATGGAATGGTTACATTGAGGCCTGAATAATCGCAAAATCTATCCTTGAAAAAGTGCGAAAGATCCTTCTGAGATGCTAACTCTATCAAATCATAAGTAGCGGAAACCTCTTGATCAAGAAATAGCTCACTGAAAAAATCCTTAGAAAAAGAATGCTTTAAAGATTTCCCTAAAAGACCATATTTTGTTTCTATCACGCACAAAAATACAACTATTTCAGTGGATTTCTTTCCATTACCTTATAAGTGAATTACCTTTGTGCTATGCAGGGAGAAGTCATAAAGTCAACAGGTAAATGGTACAAGGTGCTCCTAGTTGATGGAACCATCATTCAGGCTTCAATAAAAGGGAAGCTCCGTCTCGAAGGTTTAAGAACAACAAACCCAATAGCTGCAGGTGATGTGGTCAATTTAAAAGAAGTTAACGCTTCCGGAGAGACCATATATACGATTCAAGGAATTGAAGAACGAAAGAACTACCTGGTAAGAAAATCGACCAACCTCAGCAAGCAAATGCAAATCATTGCAGCCAATATTGACAGGGTCTATCTTCTTGTGACTCTGAGGTCTCCGGTGACACAAATTGCATTTATAGATCGATTTCTAGTAGCCGCTGAGTCCTTTAGAATCCCTACTACCGTTTTGTTTAACAAGATTGATTTATACCAACCCGAGGACCTGGCACTAAGGGACTATTTGACAGGAATCTATGAAGGATTAGGCTATCCCTGTAAAAGTATTATTGCAGAAAATGCAGAGACTATAGCCTTCTTGAAGGATGAGATAAAAGATAAGAAGGTCATGATTTCCGGCAATAGCGGCGTGGGAAAAACAACCTTGGTAAATTCATTGGACTCAAGTCTTTCTCTTCGTGTAGGAGAGATCTCACAAGCGCATTCGCAAGGAAAACATACAACTACCTTTTCAGAAATGCATGCACTAGAGAGCGGAGGTTTTATTATCGACACCCCCGGTATTAGAGCTTTTGGACTTGTCGACCTAGAGAAAGCCCATTTTGCGCACTATTTCCCAGAAATGAGAGCATTATTGGGACAATGCAAATTTCATAATTGCATGCATCTTGAAGAACCTCGATGTGCCATCAAGGCGGCTGTTGAAGCACAAGAAATTTCAGAATCTAGATACCTCACCTATCTGCAGCTAATGACAGAGGATAGTTCTGATAACCACCGAAGAAATGATTTCAAGTGAGGGTGCTTATTCAAAGAGTGCGTAAAGCAGAGGTTTTTATTAATGAAACTAGCTACTCAAAAATTCAAAAAGGATTATTGATTTTAGTCGGTATTGAACATGAGGATGTAAATCTGGATGCGGATTACTTGGTTCAAAAAATAACAAACCTGCGTATTTTCGAAGATGACCAAAAGAAAATGAACCACAATATTAAAGAGGTTAATGGCGAACTCATGGTGATCAGTCAATTCACCTTGCACGCTAAAACTAAAAAAGGAAATCGGCCTAGCTTTATTAAAGCAGCTCCCCCTGAACAGGCAATACCTCTATACAATTACTTTTGTGAACAGCTAGATTCACAGCTAGATCCCGGATTGAAAACGGGTGAATTTGGGGCAGATATGCAAGTTCAGCTCATTAATGATGGTCCCGTGACCCTGCTATTGGATTCAAAAGACAAGCAATAGAAGACTTTTCTTACATTTGATTTATGAACTTCATTACAGAACTAGAGGTAGATTCTTTGCTTGAAAGACAACGAGAATTCTTTGCAACGCATAAAACTAAAGAAATTACATTCAGAAAGGATGCCCTGAAAAAGCTGCTTTCAGCATGTGAAAAGCATGAAACTGAAATCACAATGGCTCTTTATCACGATCTTAAAAAATCAAAAGAAGAGGCCTTTTTAACTGAGTTTAGCCTGGTGGTTTCGGAAATAAAATTGCACCTCAAAAAACTAGAGCAATGGAGTGCTCCAAAGCGCGTTAAAACACCCTTCTACCTGTGGCCTTCCATTAGCAGTATTCACTACGAACCATTAGGTATTAATCTGGTCATTTCCCCTTGGAACTATCCCTTCTTACTGCTGTTCGCACCATTGATTGGAGTCCTTTCTTCAGGCTCATGTGCAATCCTAAAACCATCAACTGATTCCAAGCATACAGCAATCGTAATGGATAAGATCATAAAAGAAATATTCAATTCAGAGCATATTGCGATTGTCCATGGAGATAAAAAAGAAAATCAAATCCTTTTCAAAAAGAGATTTGATCATATTTTCTTTACAGGAGGTAGTGCACTCGGTAAAATTGTCATGCGATCTGCAGCAGAACACTTAACACCCGTGACGCTAGAGTTGGGCGGGAAATCTCCATGTATTGTTGAATCCTCAGCAAATCTAAAAATAGCAGCCAAAAGAATTGCATGGTCCAAAACCATCAATTCGGGTCAAACCTGTATCGCTCCTGATTATCTCTTAGTAGAGAATAGCATCAAAGAAGAATTAATGGAAAAAATCAATGAAGAATGGAATAAAATGTATGGCACACCTATATTAGAAAGTGAAAACTACCCAAAAATTATTCATAAAAGACATTATGATCGATTAATGGGTTTAATGGGCAGCTCTAAAGTAAAATATGGTGGCCTTTCAAAAGAAGCAACATTGCAAATCGCGCCAACTATTCTTGACGGGGTTTCGCTTGACGACCCAATTATGAAGGAAGAAATATTTGGCCCTATGCTACCGGTTATTGGTTTCGACACGATAGAGGAGGCGCTTCAAGTTATTGATGCATTTGAAAAACCCCTTGCCCTATATTACTATGGTTCTCATGCAAACTCTATACTTCACAAAACAAGCTCTGGAGGTGTCTGTATTAATGACGGTATGCTTCATATGGCGAATCCAAACTTACCATTTGGCGGGGTAGGAAATAGTGGTTTTGGAGCCTACCACGGGTATCAAAGTTTTTTATGCTTTAGCCATGCAAAGGCCGTGGTTAAATCCCAGACTTGGATAGACCTACCTTTCAAGTACGTACCATTCAAGGGGTTCCGATGGCTCAAGAAAATTTTAGCATAAAAAAAAGCCCCGAAGGGCTTTTAAATTCTTATTAAGACAGTATTAAACTTTAGATACGTTAACTGCGTTTAATCCTCTTTTTCCTTGTTCCATTTCAAATTCAACTTCATCATCTTCTTGGATGTTGTCAACCAAACCTGATTTGTGCACAAACACATCCTCTTTAGAATCTGAATCTACGATAAATCCGAAACCCTTTTCATTGTTGAAGAATTTCACCACTCCATTTTTCATTGTAATTGTATTATTTGTTAGTAATCTTTAGTCTCATCTCTATTTTGTGCTTTTTGTTCCATTTCATCTTGTGTCATGGTTTTATTTTCTGGAGCACTTTCCCAGTCTATTTCACTCCCTCCAGTGGAAGAAGCTCTTCTATTTTCCTTCTTTTCAAATTTTTCTTTCTTCTTACGCTCTCTGTTTTTTTCGCGTTGTTTTTTGAAAAATGTTTCTTGTGACCTTCCCATTATAGCTCTTATTAGAATTCAAAGATAATGTATAAAATCGATTCATATCTATATCGCATGATAAACAAATAACAACACTTTGTGAAGAATTTTATTTACGAATAAATATATCTGAAATTAATATCAGGCTTAAAGCTAAAAACCAAAGTAAAACGACTTTTTTTTATCGCATTTACCAGAACCTTAAAATCATCAATTGATCACACTATCTATAACAATAAAGATAATTTATTTTGCTCAGCAAGCCAATATATCTCCATCATTTAGAGAAAAGAAGTTTAAAAAAACCATAACCCATTGACAAGCAATTACTTAAATCAATCGTGTTACAATTATGTTAAATGCGTATAGTAAATGTAACCTAAAAGAAAATAATGCGTAAAATTGCTTAAACTAAATTTAAAAATATAGACATGAAAAAATTATTACTTATCGCAGGCTTCGGATTATTTATGAGTTCAAGCCTTTTTGCTCAAACTCCCGTTATGCAGGGGAGCATCTTAATTGATGGAGGTATTGGTTGGCCAACTGGTAACATTGTATGGAACACTGCATCTGATGGTGAAGAGAACTACAAAATTAACGGTGGTCAATTTGCTTACGGTGGACGTGTTGAATATATGTTAGCAGATGATTTTGGAATTGCTATAGACGGAAACTATGTTAAAACCGGATTTAATTACGATAATTCCGATACAATATCAATCTACGACCCAGTATCTAATACATTTTCCGATTCAACGTATTCAAATAATTATGATTACACAGCTAAAAAAACGCGTATCATGGTTCGTTTGAACAAGCATATTGTACAAAATGATCTTGTAGATGCGTACATCGGTGCCGGAGTAGGTTATAGATCCGTTAGCAGAGTTTCTTCAACGAATGACGTAATAGATGCTGAGCAGGAAGAAGCTTTATTCCCTGTTTCCTTCAGATTAGCATTTGGTGCAAGATTTTTCTTCACAGATAATATCGGAGCACATATTGAACTAGGTGCTTGGGGTGGATCTCCGATTCAATTTGGATTGTCTTTCAAATTCTAATTAGAGTATCAATAACACTTATTAAAGCCGAGCTCGTCTCGGCTTTTTTTATGAGCTATATTTTGACAAACCTTAAGGCCTTCGCACAAAGCTGTAGGACCTGAGGTATTTAGCACCTTTTTTTCTAGTTTGGAATTTTGTTGGCAACGTATATTGAACTCCTTTTTGATTATAGCTATAGACCATAAAATGTAAATGAGGCATGGAAGAAAACCCTGTGCTACCTGATTTACCAATTGGATCACCTGTCTCAACCTCATCTCCTACTTCAACGATTGCGCCATCCTGCATCAAATGCCAATAGCCCCCATAAGTTCCGTCTCCATGAGCGATAACCACGTAGTTTGCTTTGTGAATGTACTTGATGTTCGCACCTCCTTCGTTGTTATGTTCTACAACCTTTATAACCCTCCCTCCTCTTGCTGCACACGCAATTCTTCCCTTGCGCAACCTAAAGTCTAAAGCAAACTTATTCTTATGGGAGAACGTACCGTTATACCCTTGCATAATTAAAACAGCTTTGTCCGCCTCAAAAGGCAATTGATACACATGGGAATGCTCAAACCGATCAAAATCGCTCTGCCCCAAAAGAAGAAAGGACTGCAAGAATAAAGTGATGGTAAAAAAGCGCATAAAAAAACCGTTAAAGATCCTTCTAAAATACATATTCAAAAGGAATTCAATAACGGTTCAAGATAACATTCGCATTGCACTATGCAATTATCTTATTGGTGCTTAGAAAGAACTTTAATATTTGAGCATAATGGTGTAAAGCTCAATATCCTTGGCTTTGGCTGCTGCAACAACCGTACTTTCAGAATTAAAATTTTCTCCTGACTCAATGAACTCATCAGTTATGGTAATAACCATGCGTTTTCTATTTTTCCAGGTATTAGATTTTATAGCTCTTAAAAGTGCATCATAATGAGACTCACTACTGAAATATTTTCGTTTTTGTGTAATTAAATCTATAGCGTACTGATGGTCTTCATTTAGATCCGAAAAAGCAAACCAATCTGGCGTTTTCGAAAACTTAAAAGTTGCACCACCAAGTCTTGAACCAAATGGCATCGCTGACATGATCTCGTTACTTTCCTTGTAGATGGATTTAATATTATTCCCCATACTACCAGAGATATCAACTAAGATGACGATATCTGTTGAGTCACCTGCATGCTGAATAATAACATCCTCTATAGCTCTAACTAATTGTTGATGACCGTACTCTACATATTGACCGCCTGTCAAAAACGACAATCTATCGTATTCTGAACGCGTTCCTGAAACAGTTACAATAGGACCTACAGAGCTAAAGTATCCCGTATTAGTATTTGTCCCTGAAGATTGTGAATCCATTATGTAGACTGTGTTATTGTTGTTGCCCGATGATGATCCTGAGGTATTCGTGTTAGATGAATTTACCACAGGGGTGCGGTCTGAATCAGAAGAAGAAGAAATACCTGAACTCGGTGCAGGGTTTCTAGTGTTATGCCGCTGAATGGAGGGAGGCGCAGAAAACGAGGGAGAGGAACTCGAAGAACTACTTGAGGGTCTAGAAGTCCTTGTAGGACGAGACGAACTCGAAACTGATGGCCTCGAAGGTTTTGGAGTGCTTGTAACAGATGGCTTTGAAGTGACACTGCGTGTAGCCGTCTTTTTCTGGCCGAAGGCTGTAAGAGTGAGGGCGAAGAAAAATAATAGTAATGGTGTTTTCATAAGAAGTGATATTAATGAATGAAATAAACTAAAGTCGTGTTTGAATTTGATAAAATTCGAGTTTGACTCATGAACCAATTAAGCGAGAACCGTGCCAAAAAAAAACAACTCATACAATTACGGACTTGTAAATGAGAGGTCTACGGCCTGAAACCCAACATTAATCCTTTGTAAATATAGCGTTTAACGCAAGCATTACTTCCTCAGGAGCTTCAATGTGGCTCATATGACCACCGCCCTTTATTATGAAAAAATGAGCGCTATCGATCACGAGATCATCAATCTGATCTAAGGAAACGAGACGGTCTTTCGCACCATGAATCAAGTAAAAATCCTCTTTAGGAAGTAAGGATGTCCAGTTTTTTCGGGCAGCCATCGCTAGTGATGCAATGGCAATAGCCTCAGAATCAACCCGCAACGCTTCCTCAAGAAGTGACGCTACCTCTCCTTGATAATTATCTGGAGACAAAAACAAGCTTGGTATTGCTTTTTGAATAAAAAAACGCTTGGCCTCAAAAGCTAATATTGCAATTCTATTTCGATCTCGTTTTTTTTGCTCGGCGTCCTCCCAGTAATTCGAATTAAGCAAAATAACTTTCTGACATGAAGGTCTTTTGTTTTTTACTTCTAGAGCCACATACCCGCCCATTGAGTGGCCGACAATATTAAATTCGTGGATCCCTAAATGCTCGATGAGCTCAATAACTTCATCAGCCATCGAAGCAATACTTTGGCTTTCAGAAACTTTATCCGAAATCGGAGATGCTCCATGACCAGGCAAATCAACGAGAACACTTTGCTGCTCCAAAGATACCAATGGAATATATTTCCACATTGACGATGACTCAAGAAAGCCGTGTAAAAAAACACAAGGTGTCCCCGAACCAATAGTGCGATAAGCTAACAAGGAATTAAGAATTCATCTTGTCCTCAATCTCTTCTGCTTCCAAAGGGATTTCAGCCATTAGATTGAAAGGAGCCCCATTTTGTTGAACGATAAGATCATCCTCTAAACGAATCCCAAGATTCTCTTCTGGAATATAGATTCCCGGCTCGCATGTAAAAGCCATACCCGCCTGAATCGGCTCGTGCCATAGACCCACATCATGTGTATCAAGGCCAATAAAGTGCGATGTACCATGCATAAAATACTTTTTATATGCCGGCCAGTCCGGGTTTTGACTTTTTATGTCTTCCATTGAAATAAGCTTGAGCTTTACAAGTTGTTCCTCCATAAGAACTCCTACCTGCTTATGGTAATTCGCCATGATTGTTCCGGGAATCAAAAGCTTTTCAGCTTCATTTTTAACGTGAAGCACGGCGTTATAGACTTCCTTTTGCCGTGCTGTAAACCGACCATTTACCGGGATACAACGTGTTAAATCAGAAGCATAATTTGCATACTCAGCTCCGACATCTAAAAGAATAACATCACCATCAAAGCACTCCTTATTGTTTTCAATATAATGTAAAACGCAAGCATTTTTACCCGAGGCAACAATGGGTGTATAAGCAAATCCTCTTGAGGAATTCATAAGAAACTCATGTGCAAGCTCTGCCTCGATATGGTGCTCCCAAACACCCGGCTTAATAAACTCTAGTAGTCTGTTTATACCAGACTTGGTAATATCACAAGCCTGCTGCATAATCTCAATTTCAAGAGTGTCTTTTACGGATCTCAAACGATGTAAAATAGGTGCAGATTTATGAACCTGATGCGTAGGGTAATCTGATTTCACCTTTTTGATAAATCTATCCTCTCTCGTTTCAACCTCTGTATTTGCACGGAGATGCTCATTTTTATTTAAATAAATCCCAGAAGCTTCAGCCATCATTTGCTTAAAAACTGTTGGAAAATCTTGTAACCAATGAACTGATACAATACCTGAAACGTCAAGAGCGCGTTTTTTATCGAGCTTTTCACCTTCCCAAATTGCAATTAATTCACTCGTTTCCTTCAAAAACAACACTTCTCTTTGCTTGGCATTTGCAGCACCTGGAAACAAAACCAAAATCGATTCCTCTTGGTCCACTCCTGTCAGATACAAAATATCACGATGCTGCTGAAAAGGCATGGAGCTATCTGCGCTTATTGGAAAAATATCATTTGAATTAAAAACGGCAAGTGTTCCATCTGACATCTGCGACATGAAGTTCGCGCGGTTTTTAATATAAAGACTCGAATCTAGAGGTTGGTATTTCATCTCATTTGTTTTTCGCTAAATTACTTAAAAAGTCCAAGTTGATTCAAGAAGTGAATTTAAACGTAATGAAACTAAAATATTTTA
>CAJJCU010000050.1 GCA_905182775.1 uncultured Flavobacteriales bacterium | reverse complement strand
TTTTCTCCAGAGTTCTTAAATAGAATCGATGACATGATCATGTTCAAGTCATTGGGTAGAAAAGAAATTCACAGTATTATTGATATTGAGTTGGCTAGTTTGTATGCTCGAATTCTTTCTTTGGGCTATAATATTTCTTTAACAGAAAAGGCAAAAGAATTTATTGTTGACCAAGGGTATGATGAGAAATTTGGTGCAAGACCTTTGAAGAGAGCTATTCAAAAATATGTTGAAGATCCTTTGGCAGAAGAAATAATAAAGGCTTCCTTTTCTGAAGGTGAGGTTATAACACTTGATCTGAATGAGGCGAAAGATGGCCTAGATGTTATTAAGAAGAAGCCTAAAGCAGTTAAGAAAGATACTAAAAAGGATACTAAAGGAAAAGAGAAAGATAGCGAGTCATAGATGATCTCAGATGGCTCTAAAGAATCATGTGAGTCATGAGGTCTATTGATTTCAATTCGTAATACTTAAAGAGGTCTAATTAACTTAGGCCTCTTTTTTATGCGCTTATATTTCTATTAGCTCAAAATCAAATTAATCGTATTAGTAGGTGTCGATGTCAAGTAGATAGGTAAGCTTTAAAAAGCCGATCCTATATCAATAGCGATCAAGTTATTTTTTAGTAACGACATCCTCATATGGGACACGGTGTCTTGGGCCCCAGATGCCTTTTTCAGTTCCTTTCCCCACTGAAACAATCATGTTTATTTCTGCACCTCTTGGGAGGTTTAATATTTTTCTTACACGTTTTTTATCGAAGCCTTCCATGGGGCATGAGTGAAAACCCTCTGCTGCAATTGAAAGCATAAATGTTTGGGCTGCCAATGCACATGATTTGTGGACTACGATACGTTGCTCTGCTTTTCCTCCTAATCGATAAAAAGGCTTTCGGACACCAAGAAGAAAGCTAACACTTTTTCTAAGGACTGATGTGATTCCAAAGGGGTCATTGAAGTAAACGATTGGGATCAGCTTCTTGTAATAGGTTAAAGCTCCTTTTTGAAGTTTTCCAGGTTCGCCTTCAACGCTTTCAGCAATTTTATTGTAATTCCATTTAGCGCGTGATCGCCATTTGTCTTTGCGTGTTATGAAAACAACCATATGTTTGGCGGTTTTAGCAGCTGACTGACCTAAGCAAAGGGGCGTCATTTTTTGAAGCATTTCTTCACTTTGGATCCATTGAAATTCCCAAAGCTGCATGTTGCTGCTATTTGGCGCCAATATAGCCCTTTTGATGCCTCTTTCAATAATTAGGTCAGCAACCTCAATGTGAGGGTCAAAAGCTCTATTACTTCGTCGGGAATCAACGATTTTTTGAAATTCTTCTTGTAGCATACAATCGATTTAGTCTTGAGTTACGAAGGTATTCAAGTATTTTGAAATCTGCCACAATTTCGTGTAAATGAAAAAAAACATGACAGCATGTCTTAATATAAATTGTGGCAGTATCTTTGATATCGTTTTTAGAGAAATAAAGTGATATGGCAGTTAAGAAGAAAAGTGAAAAGGTTTCCACCGAAAATGCAGTGGAAAATAAGGTTGATGATCAGGTCGTTTCCGAAGAAAATACAATTAAGGAAGAGCCTACTCAGGAAGAAAAATATAATGAGCTAAATAATCGATTTTTACGATTGTATGCTGAATTCGAGAATTATCGAAAAAGAACAAATAAAGAGCGTCTTGATTTGATTACAAATGCAAATTCAGATTTGTTAAAAGACCTCGTTCCTATTATAGATGATTTTGAAAGAGCGATTGCCAATAATGTTGAATCCAATGACATTGATGGTATTAAAGAAGGATTTTCATTGATTTACACCAAGTATAAAGGTCTACTCCAATCCAAAGGCTTGAAAGCTATGGATGCTAAAGGCAATCTCTTTGATTCAGAGCTTCATGAGGCAATAGCTAATTTGCCCACTGAAGATAAGAAGATGAAAGGAAAGGTTATTGATGATGTAGAGAAAGGGTACTTTTTAAATGATAAGGTACTTCGGTTTGCTAAAGTTGTTGTTGGACAGTAAGATTAATTACAAATGAGTCAGAAAAGAGATTATTACGAGATATTAGGATTGTCAAAAGGAGCATCAGAGACGGAGATCAAAAAGGCTTATCGAAAATTGGCCTTAAAATACCATCCAGATAAAAACCCTGATGATGCAAGTGCGGAAGATAAATTCAAAGAAGCCGCTGAGGCCTATGAAATCCTAAGTAATGCGGATAAGAAATCTCGATATGACCAATATGGACATGCCGGAATGGGCCAAGGATTTGGTGGAGGCGGAATGAATATGGATGACATATTCTCTCAATTTGGAGATGTCTTTGGCGGTGCCTTTGGTGGTAGCTTTGGCGGAAGCAGAGGAGGTGGTGCTCGTGTGGTAAAGGGATCGAATCTACGTGTTAAAATGAAATTAACGCTAGAGGATATTGCTAATGGCGTTAAAAAGAAGATAAAAGTAAACAAACTCGTTAATGCGGATGGTGTCACATTTAAGACCTGTTCAAATTGTAAAGGTACGGGGCGTATTACACGTATGGCTCAGACCTTCATTGGTGCTATGCAGACACAATCAGCATGTAATGTTTGTCAGGGTGCAGGTAAAATGATTGACAAGAGACCTTCAGGTGCTGATCAGAATGGACTTGTTCGTAAGGAAGAGGTTATAGAGATTGAAATACCGGCGGGTGTTGAAGAAGGAATGCAGCTTAGTGTTCGAGGAAAAGGGAACGCAGGACCTTTTAATGGTGTTCCTGGTGACCTAATGGTTGTTATCGAAGAGGTTGATCATGCTGAATTAAAAAGAGATGGTGACAATGTTCATTATGAAGCTGTAGTCAGTTTCATGGATGCCGTTTTAGGTGAGAGTATTGAAATACCTACGCTTTCAGGAAAAGTGAAGATTAAGATTGATGCTGGAACGCAAAGTGGTAAAGTACTTCGTCTAAGAGGAAAAGGCTTGCCGAATGTTCAAGGATATGGGGCTGGTGATTTATTCGCCCATATTAATGTTTGGACACCAACAAAAATATCTAAGGAAGAGAAATCAATAATTGAAAATTTAAAGAAATCTGAAAACTTTATACCTAAGGAAGGTGATAAGGATAAAGGGTTTTTCACTCAGATGAGAGACATGTTCTCCTGATGCGTTTTATAGATCTTTCAAGTAGGAGTCCAGGTTCATTGAGTCAAGTTTTCTTGACGCTTTCAATTGTTCTTTTTGTTTATTTTATTGGAGGAATGGGATTGCTTCTTGATTATAGTAGTTTTTCTGGAACGTCGGGTGGGGCCTGTGAAATATCAGATTTCACAAATATATTGGGTAACAACAGAGTTCTTTTTTGGTTGTTATTGCCGTTTGTACTTGCTTTTATTGTATTTCTATTATCCATTAAGTGGATACACAAACGCCCTATACTTTCTGTTTTTACGGGCAGAAAAGTCTTTGACTGGAAACGTGTATTTACTAGTTTTTTCTTGATAATCATTCTTTTAACTATCCTTACATGTGTTCAGGTTGTTTATTCTGATACCTTTCAATGGAACTTTCGCTTGGATCATTTTTTAGTTCTTTTGTGTCTGGCTATTCTCATGATACCCATACAAACCACTATTGAAGAATTGCTGTTTAGGGGGTATTTACTGCAGGGTTTGAAAAACAAATTAGGATCGAATAAGCATGCTGTGATTTTAGCAGGAATTGTTTTTGGTCTTATTCATTACGGAAATCCAGAGATTGAAGCGATTGGCAATCATGTTTTACTTTATTATGTGGCCTCAGGTGTGTTTTTAGGCTGTTTGGCTTTGTTTGATAATGGTTTGGAGCTTTCAATCGGCTATCATGCCGCTAATAATATTTTTACAGCACTTGTTGTTTCTAATAATTGGCAGGTTTTTCAAACAGATGCACTCTTTATAGACCATGCACCACCCGAATTATCGTGGTGGGCTCTATTGTTTTTATTGTCCTTATTTCCTTTTCTTCTATATATCTTCAAGAAGATTTATAAATGGAAACCCTTAAAAGAATATTGGACCTGAGAGGGTTGAACTCGTCAACTTTTTTTTAGATTTACATTCGTATGATTGAGATTTCTAATGTTTCAAAATCTTTCCGGCGCAAATCTGCATTAATTAATGTTTCTTTAAAAATAGCTAAGGGAACCATAACGGGTTTGCTCGGACCTAATGGCGCTGGAAAAACAACGCTCATTAGAATGATGAATATTATGCTGGATCCCGATGAGGGGTATTTAAAATATGATGGCCAGCTCCTTAAAAAGGCCCACCTAAAAAACATTGGTTACTTGCCTGAAGAAAGAGGTTTGTATCCCGATATGACAGTGAATGAGCAACTTAATTTCTTTGCCAAACTAAGGGGATTGAGCAGGGAAGAGGCCGCTTTGAACTCCAGGTATTGGATTGACAAACTTGAAATGAAAGAGTGGTCCCATAAAACGATTCAATCCTTATCAAAAGGAATGGCTCAAAAAGTCCAATTTGCTGTGGCTGTAGTACATGACCCTGAATTTCTAATCCTTGATGAACCCTTAACAGGATTTGATCCCATCAATGTTGATTTGATCAAGAACTTATTGTTTGAATTTAAGGAAGCGGGTAAAACAGTTCTTTTGAGTACGCACAATATGCATCGGGTTCAGGATATGTGCTCTCATGTCGCACTTCTTAACGAGGGTAGGGTTGTTTCCGATACTTCTATGCATGCCTTGCTTGAGGGCTATAAGTCTGATCGTTTTGTTGTCCGTTACCGAGGTACGGGGATTGCATTTGCCAATGCATTGTGGACAGACTTTGAGCTCGCCAAACAAATTGATATACAGGAGGGCTTGGTTGAGGCGCATCTTTTAAAACGAGGTGATAAATCTGTTGATGATTTGATTAAAAATCTTCAAGGCCATGTTCAAATTGAAGCGGTCTACAGAGAGCAGCCTCAAATGGATCAGGTATTTATGGCTTTAATTGAAAAAAACATTATTGAATGAGGTCCGTCTTTTTAATTTCCTGGAGAGAGATCAAGCAACGTATTTTAAATCGTTCTTTTCTTTTAATGCTGCTCTTAGGGCCTTTATTAATTCTTTCTCTTTTTTATTTTTTGGTTCAGGCGGCTGATGAAGGCAAGCAGCAGGTCAATGTATTGATTGCGGATCCAGGAGACTTACTGGAAGGAATTATTTCATCTAGAGAAAATCCCACGGTTCATTATTCATTTATTTCTGATTATGTTACACTAACTGAATTCAAGTCTGGTAAGGTTTACCAAGATTATGATGTCTTGATGGAGGTCAATGAAAAGGTGCTCAATAACAAAAAAGTTTTTGTTTTTTACCGTGATTATTTATCGAATACTATCCAGAATTCATTGCGATTCACCCTAGAACGTAGGATTGAGGAAGTTATTATCGAAGAGTTTTCAGATTTAACCGTCGAGTCCTATCGGCAAATGAAACAACCTTTAAATATTGATTTCAGAAACCTTGAAAACCCAACAAATTCGAAAATGGGCGATGCGGGATGGGTCGGGTATTTTTTCGGCACATTAATTATACTCTTTACTCTGTTTTATGGGATGTCTATTTTACGGGGCATCGCTAGGGAAAAATCGAATCGAGTTGTTGAAGTACTCGTTTCTGTTGTAAGTCCAGGACAATTGATGCTAGGTAAGATTATTGGAGTAGGAATTTCAGCTCTTGTGCAACTCTTATTTTGGTTGCTGGTTATTAGTCTTGGTTTGTGGGCATTACAAGGGGTGTTTTTTTCTGATTTTTTCTTAAGTGAGTCCTTTTTAGGAATGCATTTTTCTGATGGAGCTCATGAGGCCTTACAAACTGAATTTACAAGGGTAAGAAACAACGAAATGATTCACCTTATTTATGACCGTGTTAATTTGGGATTGATTCTTCCATTCTTTTTTCTATTCTTCTTATCTTCTTACGTTTTTTATGGTGCCTTCTTCAGCTTAATAGGCGCTGCAATGGGTTCTGAACGTGATGGGCAGGTTTTTATCTTACCTCTTGTCCTGCTTTTAATATTTACGCTTATTGCCGGTTGTTTTATGGTAATGAATCCCGATTCTGAATTCACAGCAATTTGTCAATACATTCCTTTTACTTCGTCCATGGCGGTTATGGTGCATCTTGCTATGGGGTATGCCGTTGGAACGGGTTACTTAATTTGGATTTCGCTGTTGATCCTTCTCTTTTCTACTGTCATCATGCTTTGGCTTGCGAGTAAGGTATTTAAAAGAAGCTTACTAGCCTATGGTCATCAGATTAATCTTAAATCAGTATTTAGATGGATGACTCGAGGTTAATAAAGGCGGTCATAGATATTGGTACCAATACTTTCAATTTACTTATTGCAGAGAAACTAGATATAGGGATCACAGTTATAGAATCTCATAAGGTCGCAGTCTCATTGGGGATGGGAGGGATAAATGAGGGGTATCTCACAAAAGATGCTATGAATCGTGCTATGCGAGCCTTTGAAGTCTTTAGGGAAAAGCTTTTACCTTATGACGTGAAGCCTGTATTAATTGCAACTTCAGCTGTACGTGATGCGAAAAATGCGAAATCCTTTGTCGATATCGTAAAAGAAGAATTTGGTTGGGGGATTGATGTTATATCTGGTGATCAAGAAGCACAATTAATTTATAGGGGAGTTACTTTGTGTTTCCCTTTTAATGAGCATGCTATGATTATGGATATCGGAGGCGGAAGCACGGAGTTTATCGAGGCTGATCAAAATGGTGTCATAAGCGCTATATCTTTAAATATAGGCGTTTCCAGATTGTACCAAGGTTTCTCTGTACAAGATCCATTTACTCTAGAGGATATTGATCAGATAGAAAATTTTCTAGAGGAGAATTCTGATGGATTCTTTGATGAAATGCAGGTGGATACTTTAATTGGTTCTTCTGGAACCTTTGAAACTTTTTACGAATTGATTTATAGAAAACCTTTTCCAGAGGGGAATGAGGTATTAGAATTAGAGCTCAAGCCTTTTGAACAATCTTTAGATACATTGATTCACTCTACTTTAGAGGAGCGGAATAAAAATGAATTCATTATCCCAATCAGAAAGAAGATGGCTCCTTTTGCTGCTGTTAAAACGCGTTGGGTCATGCGTAAGCTAAAGCCGAAAAAAGTCATACTGTCTCCGTTTTCTTTAAAAGAAGGAGCGCTGGTTTAGCGGGGCTTAAAAAGAAATTAACCGAAGTGTTTTTATTATACTTTCTTCTTGTATTTCAATTAGATAAGTACCATTACCTAATTCTTTAATATCAATAAGTTGATTGGGTTGAACCTCAAGCTCTTTTCTCATTTTTCCATTTAAATCGTATACACGAAGCTTTGCAAGCTCTTTTAAATGAAGTATAGTGAAACTTCCATTCGAGGGATTTGGACTCAGGCGCAACGACTCATCTACTGACGGTATGTTTTCATTTAGGTGGAGCGCATCACTTTCAATAATGGTGCCTATTTTATTTATAATCCAATTTTCAGGGTCAATTGAAATAGATGAAGAAATGGTTCCAATGTTTGAAATGTTGAAAGTATTTGTATTGTTGTCAATTTGGAATCTAATCGTTGTATCGCTTTGTCCTGGTCTTTCGAATCGGACATCAATGTCATTGGTAAATAATGCGGTTACATTTGGTTTCGATGTAATGTGGTTAATTTCCAATAGTAAGTCTTGACCCATTTGCTCCCAAAGAAGCGAGTAAGTTGGGTAGCCTTCACCGAAATACCATTCTTCAAAAAAAGCAGTAAAATCAATTCCTGAGGCACTTTCTAGACTTTCTTTAAAGTCTACTCCATAAGCTGTGCTATTCGCATATTGATTTTGAAAATCCTTTAAGATTTGAAAGAATTGCCCATCATCGTTAATTACATACCGCATGCTGTGGATAATAGCAGCTCCTTTATCATAGGTCAGCCGTCCGCTAAAGATTCTATTTTCGTTTAAACTATCTAGAACCCATACACTACCTCCGTTTTGGCTCATTACATTATCGTGAACATCCGCCATGTGCCCGTCATTTTCATTGGGGTATAGATTCTCTAGCATAAGGTATTCGCTATAGGATGCAAAGCCCTCGTTGATCCAAATGTCACACCAAGATGCGCAAGTAACATGGTCTCCCCACCACTGGTGACCTAATTCATGCGATGTAAGCCCTTTATTGAAAAATCCTTGTGTAGTCATCGTTTGGTGTTCCATACCTCCAGAAAAAGGAGCCATGCAGTGTCCATATTTTTCATTTTCGAAAGGATAGGGACCAAATAACTCATAAAAGAGTTCCATGAAATCTGCGGTTTCATCAATATCATCTTGAAAGTTGGTAAGGGTCTGCGGGTTGTCGTAGATGTAATTTTGAATAAGAATCGGATTCGCTGCGCCTGCAGGGTTTGCATATACATTGTATTCCACATAGCTCGAAACGGATACTGAAATTAAATAGTAATCAATCGGATGTCTATGTTTCCATTCGTAACGACTGAATCCATTTCCTAAATTAACGACTTGTTCAAGTAATCCATTCGATCCTGCCTTTAGATCAGAGGGTATAGTAATAAAGAAAAAACTACTGTCTGCTTTATCAGTCAGGCTTTGCTTGCAAGGAAACCATTCATAGGCAGAAAAGGGCTCCGATAGCGACCAAACAACTTCTGCTCCCCAGGTCGGAGAATCATCTTGAGACATTCCAGCACCGCCAAGAGGATTTGTTGCAGCTGTTGGTGGTGTTCCAGCATAATCTGTTTCAATTGTAAAGAAATCACCTTGTTCGGCATTAATGGGGACCTTGATCGCTGAATTCACTCTTGAATAGGACACAGCGGCTCCATTTACACGTATTTCTGTAATAGAATAGGTTTCAAAGAGTTCGAAAAGGGCAGAGTCTAATATTTGATTTGCACTTGCTTTCATCAATACGGTACCTGAAAGACTGGTTGAGGTATTGGTCATGTTTAAATCGAGATGGTAGAATGTGACGTCGTATTTTTCAGTTTCTGCAATTTGGCTTAAGTCCAAAGAATTGCTTTTTAATTGAGCATGATTTCGGTCTCTTTTACAACAGCTTGCGCTCTTTGATTGACTGAATAAGGTCGTTGTTAATACCAGAAGAGTGATTAAGGATAATGTTTTCATGAAAGTAGGTTTGGGATGTGAAAATACGAAATCGAGTAAGATTTCCTTTTAATAACGGACGAGAATCTATAAAGTTTATAAACGAACTACGCGCTCAACGATAGATTGATTGTTATCGGTAATAGATAGAATGTACATACCGCTGCTAAACTGTGAGAAGGGGATGCTGTAAGTGGAAATACCAGTTTCTATTTGGCTTGACTTTATTTCATATACAACGCGGCCTGTTTTATCTTTAATCGCTACATCAATCGTTGATATTTCCGAGGCCAATACAGAGATTGTTAGATCTTCAGCGCTTGGATTAGGATAAACCGGAAGCAATACCAAACGGCTTCCTTCAATATTCTTGCAGGTTGTATTGTTTTCTTGGTTCACATCTAAATAAAAAGAGGGATTCGAATTTTGGGCTTCAACACAAACAAAACGTTCAGTTTCATCTTGAGTCGATATAAAAGCGGAGGGGTGTGCAGAAAAGATATAGATTTCACTTTCGTTTTGCGCAAGTGTCCCTATCCAATTCTCGAGCACAAGGCCATTCTCAGGTGTTTTAAGTAATAAATCCAAGTTTTCTATAGGAATGGTTCCAATGTTTTGTATTTCCACCCCAACCGTCAAGAAACCATTGATTTCCTGAGCGAATAAAGTTTGAAGGTTAATATCAAAGAACGCCTCTTTGATTTGGAAATTTTGAACGGATGTATCTCTGCAACCAATATTGTTGTTTGTAATAAGGCTTACTTGAACAGAACTTCCGTTTAAAGAAGATGGATAGATGATTTCATTGAGTGAATTTGAATTTAAATTGAATCCATTACCATCACCAAAATTCCAATAAGAACTATCCGAGCCAATACTTAGATTATTAAATAAAATCGGAATATCAGAAACGATAATTGATGGGGAAACAGAGAAATCCGCATGTAATTCATCTTGGACATTAATTTCGAAAGTAGTATCAAGGGCGCAATATTTGTCACTGACAGCTTCTAAATTCACAAACTGAATACCTGTAGTCGGGAAGTTGAAAGCCGTATTTGTTTCATTATCGGTGAACTGTTGG
>CAJJCU010000049.1 GCA_905182775.1 uncultured Flavobacteriales bacterium | reverse complement strand
TAAATGCCTTGTCTAGCCGCTTTTGGGACCGACCAGTAACTAAAACTTTAGCTCCTTTTTCGATGAGGTTTTTGGCAGTTTCTCTGCCTATACCTAGACTGCCGCCTGTTACAATAATATGCTTCCCATTTACATTCATTGGTTTATGTTTTTGATTTTAAAATAATGAAATTAAGACAATAATATGATGCTTAATCCTTTTTAAAGTTTAAGATATGGTCTCTAGCTGCTCTGCAAACCGTCTCATATATTTACTCACATGATTTGGATTATTTCTTTGCAGGTATCTACTTTCTTTTGGAAATGTTCTAGTGATTTTTGGATCGGAAAGATATTCGAGGTGTAGTACATCTTTGTGAGAAAGTCCGTAGGTTTCTAATTCTAAAAAGAGATCGTCAATGAATTGGTGGGTTCCTTTGCAATAGGCATCAGCGTACTCTGTCCATTCGTCAAGGTGTCCATTGACCATTTCAACTACCTCTGTTTGCGATTTTTCCATTAGATTTTGGACAAGGCAACCTGCGTTGCACCGTGCCATATGTCCCCATTCATATTGGCAACCGTTGTCTAAGTCGTCTGCTGTTTTATGCAGTGCTTTAATTAATTTATTTTTGATCATATTCGTTCCTAAAACTATGTTTAAAACAATTGAATTTCTTCTTTGTTTATCTTATCCTTTACTTTTATCAACGCTTTTATTTGCAGTGATCTTTTTACTTTTTTATAATTACGCCATCTGCTGTAAAGCTAAGTCCTAGCTCCGGTTCTGTGATTTTCTCAATGTACTCTTTTGATTTTCCAGCATCTTTTGCATAATGCCGCAACATTCGAACACTTATTGTATCTACAAATAAGTCCCCTTCAATGAAGGCTGTCTTCCCAGACGCACCTTCGGTTGGAACAAAAAATCCATAATCTCTGAACCTCACAAATACCGTATCCGTTTGTGTAGCCATAGTCATCCAACATCCTTTTTTTGGGCAGGTTTCTATGATTTTCCCTGAGATCTGAGTTTGAATCCTTCCTTGGTCGAAAGCCGTCTGTTTTACATCTTCGTATTTCAGGACATTGGTTTCTGAGATTTTATTCCCGTAGTAGTCCATAGATTTGCATCCTACTAAAATTAATCCGAGGAGAATAGTTACGTTTCTTGCTTTCATGTTTTTTTTACAAAAATAAGAATCTTCACCGGGGGCATAAATACCCTTTTTAAGGCATTTATTAGCCATTCATTCAAACAATTGTTTTCTTTATAGCGTTTAGAATTTAAAGTGAGTTTATGCGAATCCTTTTTCTTTTTTCTTTTCTCGCCTCTTTCGTTTTGGCGCAAGAGTCTGTATATGTTCCAGATGATGCCTTAGAGGCTTTAATTGAGGCTTCTTGCCCTGAAGCAGATAATGGCAATGCAAACGATAATTATGTTTTTCGTCCGACTTGGGTAAGTGGCATGTCTAATGAAGGTGATAATGAAGTTGGTGGGTTATATTATAGCAATGGAACTGCATTGTTAAGAATCTTTGATGGGAACCTCATTATTGAAGATTGGACAGGACTTAGTCCGCTTGGTGTGAATTCTATCGTACTTCAGGACAATAACCTTGAGGTTTTGGACCTCAGCTTATGGGGAGAAAGCGCTTTAGATAATACGGTATTCGGCGGAGGTGTTAAAATAGAGCTCTATGACTGTTATTCTTTGACAGATATAGTGATGCCTCAGGATACGATTTATGTCGTCATAGATAACTGTCCAAGTCTTCAAAATATTCAGTTTCAAAACTCTAATGTAATTACGGCCCTAAACGTTAATCAAAGCGGTGCTAACAGCGGAATAAATCCAATTGACTTATCAAACACAGCCGGCTTCAATATTCCTTACGGATTCTGTCACCTCAATATAGCATCAAATGTAGCTTGTATTAATCTTGATAATGGTTCAGGGCAATGCCTATTCCTAGATGCCTTGATTGTTTTTAATTATTTCTACCCAACCTCAAGTGTTTGTGTGGAGGTGAGTGTGCCTTTCGGCATGACTGAAGTCTTTCCTGGTATTGATTATAACCTCAGCTGTCCAAGTTGTTTTACGGCAACGACTTCTGAACAGAACATTTCAATCCCTCAACTTCTTTTTGTCACGGACATACTTGGGAGGGAGGTGAAACCCATTTTAGGCCAGCCCTATTTCTACAGGTATAGTGATGGATCTGTTGTGAAAAAGATGGCATTAGAGCACAACTGACTGTAGTCCTGAGCGTATACCCAATAGGTCTTCCTTTACTTTCGATTCGTTATACCATCAATTTAATTTTAGTTGATGTCCATACGCGTGCTCTTTTTATTCCTGGAGTGTTTTTGTTTTAATAAATGCGCAATGGATAACGCGCCAATTTTTAAAAGAATTCATTGGGCCTGTTGTTGCATTGATTCCATTTTGTAACGATCAAGGAATGATTTTAGGTGTTTCTTTGTTTTCATTTTTTGGATTATAGATAACACACATCATTTAGAAATATTCAAAAATTAGACGGCTGATTCTTTGTAAAACTCAAAGATTTTCAAGATTTTTAAGTTCTAATTTAAATGCTACATGAAATTACTTAGTCTCAGCCTCATGCTTATTTGCGTGAGCTTCATTTCCTTTTCTCAAACTACATATTCAGATTATCAAGATGGTAAGGTTATTTTTGAAATACCTGCTTCTGTTAAGCTTTATAAAACATTTCAAGGCGTTCTTGAAGAAAAGGACCACCCATTCCTTGTTCCAATTTTTGAGGAATTTGGAATTTTTGAGGTGGTTCAATTACACCCAAATATCAGCGACGCAAAGCTTTTGCGAACTTATGAAATTAGATTTTCTGAAATAAATAAAGTAGATGCGCTTCTTTCTCGTGTAAGGGAAACAATTGATGTCGTCTATGTGGAAAAGAAAGAGCTTCACAAAACCTTTTTAACCCCCAATGACCCATACTTCACCAACTCATTTAATAATGGTATGTGGTGTTTGTATCAAATAAATGCACCGCAAGCATGGGATATTTCTACGGGAGATGCCAATATTATTGTTGCTGTTACAGACAATGCAATTCAAATCAATCATCCCGATTTAGTCAATAAGGTTGTTGCCGGAAGAGATGTAGTAGACAATGACAATGATCCTTCGCCTTGCGGTGGTAATGATGGTTTTCATGGCTCTCACGTTTCAGGAACAGTCGGTGCAGAAAGCAACAACAACCTTGGTGTTGCCTCAATTGGATATAATATTAGTGTGATGCCTATCAAAATTGGAAATTGTTCTACCGGCGCTTTAACTGGGGGATATGATGGTGTTATTTGGGCAACAGACAATGGCGCTGATGCCATCAATATGTCATGGGGTGGCGGTGGTGTTTCTACCTACGGTCAAAATGTTTGTAATTATGCTTGGGACAATGGCGTTATTTTAATTGCAGCAGCAGGAAACGATGGTACGAACGAACAGTTTTATCCGGCAGCATATAACAATGTAGTCAGTGTAGCGGCTACAACAAGTGGCGATGCAAAATCAAACTTTTCACAATATGGAACATGGATTGATATTGCAGCACCAGGTT
>CAJJCU010000048.1 GCA_905182775.1 uncultured Flavobacteriales bacterium | reverse complement strand
TCTTTACCTGAAGGGTTACATAAAAGTTCCTTGCAGAACCCGGAATGATACCTGGTCCAGGATAAGCAACAGCCCTACGCGTAAAGTAGGTGCTATTCGCGAGGTTGTTGACTCCTGCTTCAACTTGAAATCTACCAAAGATTGCTTTTCCAGACAAGTCCATAATAGCATAGGAGGGAATCAATCCATTTACAGCATTGGCCTGATGGGTTGAGTTTGTCGCATCAGAAAAATGTTCTTGGGTAAAGCTGTACTGATAGGAAAGTGAAAACCGAGGGTTTCCAATGGTGAGTCCCGCTTTTAGAACGATAGGAGGAACAAGCTCTACCTGTTTATTCTGAAAGGCCTCTTCCTTGGATTCAACGTATCGCGCATTGTTGTATGAAAAGTTAGCAAAGGTACTGAGGCGCACTTCAGCGGTATCGCTCACAAAGACTTTCCACCAATCTACTTCTGCAATGCATTCAACGCCGTAGGTTCTTGCTGCCGACACATTGGTTCGGTATTGATACGTTGAGAGCAGTATGGGGTCCGTTTCAAGGGTTGTGCCAATGCGATTGTTGTAATACATAGCATATATTGAAGCGTCAAAGAAGAGTTTGTTCCCGATTTGACCCCGAAACCCTAAATCGGAATTGAATCCGGTTTCATCCCTTAAGTTTGAATCAATCTTAAAGTTGGGATTCTGGATCTGCATTTCAGTAAAGTGAATACTTCTATAATTTTGTGAAAAATTGGAGTAAAATTCAATGTCTTTAGTCGCTTTAAAAGTTATTCCAAGTCCTCCAATAACGAAATCTCGATTGCTGCTTCGATCAGAAGTAAATAAGGTGTCAAATAAAATATTACCCGCCAAGTCAAAGTTTGTGTATCGATAACTGCCAGTTGCGTTGGTGCTTATGTATTCATATCGAAGCCCAGGGGTAATGCTTAATTTTTTTGAGACATTGAAAATATGCTCTCCAAACAAGGCTAGGTTAAAGCTTGGGAATTGATAATCTGTATTGACATTGGCGTTTGTAGCGTTGCCATCCAATCCGACAAAATAAAAGTCGGGTCCGTATTCCCTATTCGCCGCACCCTGTCGGTTTTCACTATATCCTTTGTATATTCTAAAACCAGAGACAAATGCCCATGGCTGATCAAAAACACGGTATTTTTGAATGAAACGTGTTTCGTTACCGATATTCTTAAAAGCTCCAGAAATTAAATTGCGTCCTGCTTTTTCAGGGTTGGTATATATTGGGTCAACCCGGTTGATTTGATCTAAATAGCCTAAGGATTCTCGGCTTGCTATAAGTCCAAAGGTTTTTGAGCTCAGACTCGCATTAGATGAAAATGAATGCTTAAAGTTCAGTGCGGCAAGGTTCCAATTTACCCTAAACCAATTTCGTTCGCGCACAGATGTGTCTGGATTCGAATTGAAAAGATTGTCTGTGAGTCCACCGGCTTGTTGGGCCAGATAATACATTTTTGTAAACTCGATTCCTAGGGTTGATTTTTGTGAAAGCTCCTTTGTTAAAGAAATGTGCCCTTGTGTGGATTGAAATCCTGAATTCGGTCGCCAATCGTTTCCGAATTTATAATTCCCATAGGCTATATAATTCCATGTATTGATGGTGCCAGAAACCGAAAGATATGAATTGTTTAACCCAAAGGATCCCACTGTATGGCGGGCAATGAGGGCTATTTTTTTGTCTTTAACGCCTTTTTTAAGCTTGTAATTAATAAGTCCTCCAAATTGAGGTCCAAATTGAAGTGACGCAGCTCCTCGAATCATTTGTATTTCGTCGACAGCTTCACTTGGAGGGGTATAGTAGCTCTCAGGGTATCCCAAGGCATCTGCACTAATGTCATATCCATTTTGACGGGTATTAAAATTCACATTTCTACTTGGGTTTAAACCACGCCCCCCTAGACCGATTTGAATACCGCTTCCGTCACTTTCCCAAATATTGAGCCCTGGAACTCTGGCGAAAATCTGTCGGCTTGAGTTTGTTGCCTTATTGGCGTCAATACTTTCAATCGAGATGACCTCTGTTTTTTTTCCTTGTGTAAGAATATCCCCTTCAATAGCTTTCATTCTCCGAATAAAAAAAGAATTATTTTTATCTCTCGAAATTTGAACTTCATCTATAAGGTATTCCCTGTTTTTATTGAGTTTGACATCAATAAGAAGTTTCGGAGATTTGAGATCGATCGTTTTCTTTAATTCTTGATATCCATTTCCTTTGATCAACATTGTATGGATTCCATAAGGTATTTTAGGGCTTAAAAAGAAGCCGTTTTTGTCACAATACAAGGTTTTTTGTTCTTCTAAAAAATCCACCTGAGCATATGGCAACTCTTCTCCTGAAACGGTAACGATGTTTCCGCTTACTTGTCCTTTCTGCCCCACTAAAAAGTTGGATAGAAGTAAAACAACCAATAAAAGGGGCTGTTTAATTTTCATACTTTCTTATCCATTTTTTATGACCAACTCCTCGATTAAGGCTTGATAAGTTTTCATCTGGGTCTATAAATAACCTACTGCCCTTATTGAAAAGACTTACATATATTTCCGCGGTAACTTTTGGGATCACAAGATGTATTTGTTTTCCGTTTTTTTCAATAAAAGTTTTGTTGCTGTATTCATCTCGCAAGTGGTGCGCATATTGTAAGATCATATCTGGTTGCGTTGACATCATTTTTTCCTGCTGGGGCGTAAGGTACTGTCTATTATTGATTAATTTTTTTCCTGTGCCACCATCTTCGTGAATATAGAACTGCGCATACCCAACTTTCTCAATAAGCATCACCCTCCAGCTAAACCGATAACCCTGTTCTGTCCAAAAAAGTTTGCCTGGATACATGATATATCGCAGCGGCACCAATAGTTGAATAAAGATATATAGACTTAGAAGTATTCCGATATAGGGTTTTGGTTTTATATTTTTTATTCCAGCGGAAACTAATGAATGTTTTTTAGGCTTGATGGGCATGCGGCTTTCAATTGCTGTGATTGTTTTTTCATGAAAGGAGGTGGAAAAGAAAATCAAGGTACTCACGATCATGACGTACGGGAAGACGCCTATAGGAAACATGACTGCTGTGAGCCCATGGAACAATATAACCATTACATATCCATAAATTCGGAAACGTTTGTTTAGCAGTATAAATACGATCAGTAGATCAAAGAGTGCGCCACCCCAACTAAATAAGAAGGCGGTAAATTCGTATTTCATGAGCGCCCCAATTAAGGGTAAGTCGGTTTGGTGTTTCAACCAGTTAATGAGTGGCTGCGCCTCTATAAGCCATTCGTAATTAAGTTTTGAGATTCCAGCAAAAATATAAACCACGGCCAGCTGAAACTTAATGATATTAATGGTCCATCGAGCGACCTTGTTTTTTTTGTCTGTAAAGCCAAAGTATAGATCGAGCGAGCACCTTTTATTGGCAGGAAGGAACATCATAAGAAAAGCAACGAGGCTTATGAAATAATAGTGGTTGAGATAGTTTGTTTTATCTAGTAGCTCTATATAAGTAAAAGCTATAAAAAAAATGAGTGCACTGAATCTGTAAAAAAGCCCTATCGTAATAAATAAGCAGCTAATTAGAATAGCCCCAAAAACGATGAACATACCGAACTCATCAAATGGTTTTACCCAATCAAATCCTGAATAAGTAAAGAAATATGTGGGTGTAATATATAAGTCCGTAACCCAACCCTTCAACATAAACCTGAGGGTACTTAGCAACATCATACTTCCGAATAGTATGCGGAAAACGACTAACGGTGCAATTGATTCTTCTGAAAAGACTTGTTTAGAAAGCCATTTTCTAATCTCCATCATTATCTTGATAAGTAATAAGGACACCTAGAGCAGAAGTCATATCTACCTTCATGTAGGGCACTAATTGCTGCATAGTTCCATAGGTATCGAGGACACCGGATTCGTTTACTGCTAATTCATTACTTAAAGGGTCATTGAGTTCTCCTAGACTTCCAAGAACAAGGTCAATTTGGTCTGATATAACGGTTGATAGTGAAGATGAGTTTTGAGTAGCTCCAACATAATCCATATAATCGTCTAGTCCTAAGCCATTCGTGTTTCCGTTAAAAGAGACCCCATTAATATATTTTTTCATTCCTTCTAAGGCTGTCGATATAAAAGGAAGTGACTCCTGATGATAATAGCATTCAACAAGCGTTGGGTCGATTTCCTGCGTAAATTGATTGAATGCACCCAGCGGCAATCCTATTTTCCCTTTACGGATGTATGTCTCGTAGTAAGAACAGAGACCATTGACTAGATTACTTACTGAACTTCCTACCGCGTTAGATCCGTTATTACTTCTGAAAGTTGATTTGTAAACCTCCCATTCATTTACTACGTATTGCGCATTGTTTTTTAAATCATTGGTGAGCTCCACCAAATAGGTCAGCGCATTGTCTTCACCTATAAAGTAAGCCACCTGCTCTTGTTCATTGAGTCCTGGCATATGCAAAAGATAGTCTAGGGCTTGAAATCCTTTCGCATCATTATTTGAAGAATTCCCCAAGTCGTAAACCCCTAGCGATATATTTTCGCTAATGAGTGATACGTTTGTTGGGTAAATGTTTACTTGATTTTTTAAAATTATAAATTCTGCAGGACCAAAGTCGATAAACGAAACTTGCTGCCAAGAGAGCAGGGCTATTTTCCAAGCGTCTTTTAAAAGTTGAAATTTGGTATCTGTAGGATCCGATGAAAAAGTTGTTGCAGCAACGTTTAAAATTGTTGTTTTTTCATTGAAGTCTGCGTAGGCGGGTATGATGTAATTGTCACAAATGTTAGCAAGCATTTCAGATCGTTGAAAGTCTACATACAGACAAGTTGTATTGTCTGCTACTTCAGCATCTGAATCAAAGTTAGTGGCATTAGGATCCATACATCCCTTCTTTCGACAAGAGAAAGATAGAAATAGTATAATGGCAAAAAAGAATACCTTTTGTATTCTTAGTGATAACATCGTAACATTTTGATTGGCACCCATTTTATTTTTTTTAGTAAAAATACCTGGACCATAGGCCCAGGTATTTTAGAATTATGATCTATAAGTCGTTTTTGAAAGCCTCAAGTCCTGCCGCAGCTGCAATCGCATCGATTGTTGCATTGATAGACATTGTACTTTGAGTAAATCCTTCAAATCCACCATCAATTTCAGCCAAAAGACCATTCACAGTTTCAGAGCTCATGTCAGGGTTTTCGCAGAATTGAATTCCGTAGATGAAAGCGTATGCTTCAGACATGTAGTGATTCACTTTATTTTGAGTTTCACCATCAGCAACTTTTTGCTTTGTTGAATTCAAGTAGTGAATTGCCATACCTGCAACCATTCTACGCGTTTCTTCTTGGATAATTGCAACTTGTGCAGGAACATCAGAGATTATACCTGCAGCAATTGCAGCTCTACCTGTTCTGAATGCTTCGCTAATTGCAGTAGCCGAACCTAACAAAGTTTCCAATGTGTTGTTCGCATATTTACCCCAGAATCTGTCTACACCGCTTGTTGGGTAGTCTACAGCGTCTGTGAAGTAACCGTAAGCCTCATCCCAGTGGTGCTCCATTTCAGTGTAGTACTTTCCTGCAGCTGTATCAACAGCTACTGAATTGTCATCACCTTCGATTCCTGCTAAGTAATTTGAAGTCATTTGACTTGCAAAACATGCACTCATTAGACCTTTTTCGATCAACTGAGTCCATTCTTGACCTGTTTCAGCTTGTAGGTAACCTTCAGCAGGAGGAGTTGCAGCAGCAGCACCAACCATCCAAGATTCGAACTGACCTTGAACACCAGCGTCTCCAAGGGCAGTCTTGCTCTTCAATTGCTTTCCGTTTTCAACTAAATCTTGGTTTGACCATCCTGTGTAAGAATTATCATACATAGACAATAATGTCGCTTCATCTAATTGTGCTCCACCGTTGTTAGCTGTTTTTAAGTATGACGTCATTTCAGACAACATGTCCATTCTTGAAGTTTGTCCACCATAAGATACAGTAGAGTTTCCGTCAGCGTCAGTAAAAGCGTATGTTGTTGGAACTGTGTAGGCAGGTGCTACATCATAAGTACAACTTTCGTCATCTTTTTCAGCAGATTCGTCATAATTGTTTGCTAAAGGATCCGTACATCCTTTTTTCTTGCATGATCCTAGGGATACTAGACTAATTAAGGATAATAATAATAATGTTCTTTTCATTTAAATTCTTTTTATTTTTTTAAAATATTATAACCGCCGCAAAATTACTAGTCATTTTATTTTTTTACAATACCACAAAAAAGGTATTATTTATATTTAATCTAAATAACTATAAAAGAGTCAATCGATATAAAGTTGGAGTTATATCTGTTCTATTGCTTTAGAATTTGACTTTGGTGTAATATTTGTTAATTTTCGTAAAAATTGTATCAATGCATACTACCTTACTTTATTTAAGCCTTCTTCTTTTAAGTACTCCTTTTTCGAAAGAGCTTCCCTATATGGAAATTGCAACGGCTTTTGAAAAAAACAAGTCTAATCTTATTATCTCCTATTGCGAAAACCCTGTTTTACTTATTGTTAATGGTGCTGAGGGTGTTTACAATCATGCCCAGGCGGGGATGGTCTTGATGGATTTTTTTAAGTCTTATCCTGATGGAGTATTTGAATATCAATTTCAAGGTAAGGAGGCCGATGATGATATTTTTTCTGCGGCGACCTATGTCGTAGGGCCTGATATATTTACAATTTTACTTTCTTTTTCAAGAGAGACTTCCAATAAGATTCAAAGTATTCGAATTTCTGAATAAAGGCTACTTCAGGAATATCTTGCTTATTATAGGATAAGTTTGTAGTTTTGTGGCGTTAAAAACCAATAAAAATAAAAAAGATGAAAAAATTTTTCTCAATTATCATGTTAGCTGCAGCAGTATCATTAGTTACTTTGTCTGCATGCGGTGACGCTTCTGGTAATGCTTCTGAAGAAGCTACTGAAGAAGCAGCACACTAAGAAATTAGTACACAAAATTAGGGGCAGCCAAGGCTGCCCTTTTTTTTTGCCTTTATTTTTCAAGTGTCATTTCATCCACCAAATGCTTGGCATTTGAGTACTTGTCAATGACCCATAGGACATATCTTATATCAACAGCAATGTTTCTGCAACGATTCGGGTCAAACATATAATCGCTCATGGTGCTTTCCCAGCTCCGGTCGAAATTGATTCCGATCAGGTTGCCATCTGCATCTATTACTGGTGATCCTGAATTACCACCCGTAGTGTGATTTGATCCTGAAAAACAAACCCATAATTCTCCTTCTTGGGCATAGGAACCGTAATCTTTAGATTTGTGTAATTCAAGCATTCTTGGCTTAATATCAAAATCTGGGTTTCCGGAATTGTATTTTGCAATGATTCCATCTAGTGTTGTATGTTCAGTATAAACCTTTCCATCTGAAGGTTCAGAACCTTCTAATTGCCCATAAGTAATTCTCAATGTGCTGTTGGCATCAGCCCAATTTTTTTTCTCAGGAAACATTTCCAATTTGCCAGCTACATAATTTTTTAGTAAAACATCCATAGTGTTCGAAAAGCTTCTGTAGTTTGGAATGATATCAGTTAACCATAAGCTATATTGTTTTGAATAATGACTATAACCCGGATCTTTCTTTAATTTTTTAGCACTCTTTTTATTGAATTGATTAATGAACTTGTCAAATCGAGTTTGATCGGTAAAGACTGATTTACTATAGATCGTGTTAGAAAGGAGGGTTGATCTAATAATAGATGAGGTGTTTTGATAGTACTCATTTGTTAATAGTTCAAATATTTCTTGATCGATTTCTAGGTTGTAATTCTTGAAAAACCCTTCTGAAGTACTAAGTAATTTGTCTTTAACCTTTTGTAGAGTTCCTTTCTCTAAGTATTCGTTGTAATTGGAAATCAAGTCATTTGTCGAACGAATTAATTTAAAATATTCAGCCCCAACATAAAAATATTCTATTCCCATGGCATAGCCGAATTCATATTTAAAAAACTCATCTGACAGCCTATTCATTTGGTTTACTGTTTCACCATATTTTTCTTTCCAACTTGAATTAGAGTTTGCTCTTTTTGTGAATTCAGCTTCTGTTACTTTTTTGAGGCTAACAGCATCCAATCTTTTTAATCCATCAATTTGTCCAATCCATTTTTTCCATGCATTAGATATCCTGGCTTGTTTAGAGGCATATTGGATTCTAATAAGCTCCGAGTTTTTCATGGCCTTGTCTATTACCGACAGGGATAGGTCTCTCATGCGAATTCTTGCCGGACGTTCTTTGGTAATGATTTGATCTAAGTACGATGAACAAACATGCTGCTCAGTGCTTCCCGGGAAACCATAAACCATAGTGAAATCTCCGTTGTGTTTATCCTTCATAGAAATTGGAAGAAAATGAAGAGGTGTATAAGGTTTGTTTTCTTTTGAATATGTGGCAGGTTTGTTGTCTTGATCTGCATATATTCTGAATACAGAAAAGTCCCCTGTATGTCTGGGCCAGATCCAATTGTCTGTATCACCTCCGAACTTTCCAATAGAATTAGGGGGTGTTCCCACAAAACGAACGTCAAGAAAAGTTTCTTTTAACATAAGGTAATACTCATTCCCATAGTTAAAGGCCTTTACATCTCCTGTGTAGTGCGTTCCTTTTGTGGCATTCTCAATAATCATTTTAATATTGGCCTTGAGTAATGCCGGGTCAGGCGTCTCCGAGTCCAGACCAACCAGAACTTGGTCCGTTACATTTTCTATGCGAACGATACGCATGGCGGTAAGACCAGGGTTGGTTAATTCTTGACTCAGGTTTTTGGCCCAATAACCATTTTCTATGTAATTGTTTTCTAAAGATGAATGAGATTGGATTTGTGAATAACCACAATGGTGGTTTGTTAATAGAAGTCCTTGTTGCGAAACGACCTCTGCAGTGCAACCTCCTCCAAATTGAAAGATCGCATCTTTTAAACTTGAAGAATTGACACTATAAATATCTTCGGCACTAAGTCTCATACCTTTTGCTTTCATTTCTGATTCAAAAGCTTTAATCAAAGATGGAATAATCATTCCCTCATCTGCGAGAACGTTGTTTAGGAGAAATAGTCCGAATAAAAGGCTTAATATTTTTTTCATTTTAAATTTATTTGAGCTAAAAATAGAGCTTATCATTTGAATGGGAAAGCCAATACCTCACAAATGCGTAATTTTGTACTCTAGAACAAATCAGTGAGGATATTCAAAGGTATAGATGATTTAGGGGTATTTAAAAACTCCGTTGTAACGATTGGGACATTTGATGGTGTTCACTTAGGCCATCAAAAAATATTAACTCGTTTGAGTGATCGAGCGAAAGAAATAGCAGGCGAGAGCATCCTATTTACATTTTATCCTCATCCAAGAATGATTGTCTTTCCTGAAAATCATAATTTGAAGCTTTTACAGACGATAGATGAAAAAGTAGACAGTCTCGATACTTTTGGTCTAGACAATCTTATCATTTATCCTTTCACTAAAGAGTTTTCTCGATTAACTGCCTTTGAATTTGTTAGAGATATTTTGGTTGAAAAATTAAAAGTCAAAACTCTAGTCATTGGTTATGACCATCAATTTGGAAGAAATAGGGAAGGCGATCTAGATTTTTTGAAAGAAACTGCTAAAATCTTTGACTTTGTTGTCGAAGAAATTTCTGCTGAAGAGGTTCAGGAAGTCAATGTGAGCTCGACTAAAATTCGTAAATCTCTTCAAAACGGAAATATTGAACAGGCGAATGAATTTATGGGACGGCCATTTATTTGCACAGGAAATGTAGTCGAAGGCCTAAAACTGGGCCGTAAAATGGGTTTCCCAACGCTAAATGTCAGTATTGAAAACGAGCATAAAATTCTTCCTATCGATGGTGTGTATGCGGTTCAAGTGCGTATAGGAGAATCCCTTCATGAGGGCATGATGAATATTGGAGGGAATCCGACTGTGAATCATGATATATCGGCTGATAAAAAACTAGAGGTACACCTTTTTGATTTTAATGAAAATGTATACGGTAGAGAAGTTACCGTCTTATTTCATAAATTTATTCGAGACGAAAAAACTTTCTCTAATTTAGAAGAACTAAAATCTCAATTAAGCCAAGATGAAAATGAGGTCCGTAATTTTTTTAAGCGCGTTATTCCTTAGTCAAGCTTTCGTTTCATACGGGCAGGAGTATATTTCTCTTAAGGAAACCATATCGATTCCTTCAGATTCCGTATTCTATTTGAGCCTATCCCGTAAAAAGCTAACAGAGGTTCCTTCTAAAGTTTATTCTTTTAAGAATTTGATCGGCCTTGATTTGTCTAAAAACCGTCTCACTAAGATTCCTGATTCTATTTCAAGCCTTTTATTTCTAGAGTCACTCAATTTGTCAAAAAACAAATTTGAAATATTCCCAAATCAAATTATTCAACTGAAAAACTTAAAGACCCTCAAGTTAGGGCGCAATATCTTAGGATACATTCCTAAAGCTATTGAGTATTGTCCAAAATTAGAATATCTCGATTTATATGACAACCCCATATCCGATTTTGGAGAGGGGCTTGCATCCTTAAAAACCTTGAAGACAGTTGATTTAAGAGGTATGATGTACAATTCCAAAACCCAGGAAAGTATACGCAAGCAGCTGATGGGTATTCACCTTCTTTTTGATGCTCCCTGTAACTGTATTGATTAAAAAGATGACGAATAGTTTGTCTATTGTCTCGATTCTGCTATTTTTGTTGTGCTAAACTTATAAAAACTAAACTCTTTAATGAAGCTCATCAAACCATTCCTACCAGGTTTTTAAATAAATCTGTCTTGTTGTAGTGTCATTTTGACGTTATTTCATTTGTGACCGAATGTAAAATAGCATACTACAATTGTAGTGTACTTTTTCTGATTCATTTTGTTTAAGAGTTCTTTATTAACTCAATTATGAGAAGGACTTTTCTTTTTTGTGTTTTCCTGACCGCATTCATTTTACGGGCTCAGGATAAACATAGTGAAATTCAATTAGGCTCAACCTATTCAATCGAGGAACTGCAAACTGCGGTTTCAAAATCTAATTGGTGTGGATACTATCACGAGACCGAAAACTTTCAATTGTTATTCGATGATGGCGCTATTGTGTTCCTTAAAAATAAGGCAGGTCATTTAGCAAGTCCAAATAGCGTGTCCCCCTCTTCATCATGTTATCAAGCAGAAATCACCTCTTCAGATAATATCTATGTAATTACGTCTGAGGGGTGGATTATTGTTCCAAAGTCATCTGAAGAAATCAAAAAAACCAAAACGAACTAAAATGAAAAATTTAACCTTGTTTTTTTTCATCATTGTTTCTTCTCTCGCTTTTGCTCAAGGAGATGATTGTTCAGATGCATTTGATTTAGGGACTTTACCTGTTCCAAATAGTTGTTTTGGTGCCAATCCTCCTTCTTATGGTGTAGGTGCCTCAATAGTTGAAAATGGATCTTCGATTGGTTCGACAGCAGCAAATCCATATGTATATATGATTGATTGTGGCACAGGAACAACTGATATGGCTGATGGTGCGGTAGATGTCTGGTATTCTTTTGTCGCTAGTGGTACTGAATTGGAAGTGAACCTATCGGGTTCATTAGTTAATCCAAATATAGGTTTATGGTCAGGAAATTGCATTAATTTGACGGGTAGGGGATGCGCTATTGGCGATGCCTCTGGTGATTTAACCGAATCCTTTGGGCCTCTTATCGTTGGGGAGACTTATTTAATTCAAATTAGTGGAAACGGCCCATTTATTCAGGGGACATTTGTCCTTGAATTGAATAATAATTTGGATTGTAATGGTTGTCTTGAGGTGGGTGTTTTAACGGCAAATCCTCCTCCTATTAACGGTTCTTATTCCGCAGGACAAGACGTTGAATTTTGCTTTACGATTACGGATTATAATCAATCTTCTTCAAATTGGCTTCATGGTGTTCAAGTAGAGTGGAGTAGCGGTTGGGAAACGACGGTGAATGATGTGGTTGCAACCGCTCCAAATTCTTGCAGCGGTGCTGGTGATTGGAACTGGTACCCGGCAGGTACTACAGGTTCAAATTCTGGAACAGTATTACCTTCCGGCTTCTATTATGAATCTAATGGGGGATGTAGCCCATTGCCATGCGATCCTAATAACCCTGGAGATAACTATGGAGACTCTAATGCCGAGAGCTGCGATCCAGAGTTTTGTTGGACACTAACCACTTTGCCTCCTATTTCTTGCACGGCAAGTATTCCTTTAACAGTTTCTGTCAATACCACTGCAGATTCTGAGTCTGGAAGCTTTACGAACCTGGCTTGTCAATCGGATTTGTCGACGGAATACTCCAGTATGCTTTCCTGCTGCGCACTTCCCCCAACCGTTTCATCAGTTGATTTATCTTGTGGCTCTTCCACTCCTGATGGTAGTGCAACAGTTCAGGCAGTTGGCTTTGCGTTACCTTGGACTTATCAATGGTATGATGATACAGGTACATTAATTTCGACTTCTTCCTTTTCTTCTTCAAACATAAATACGATATCGAATTTGTTTGCAGGAAGCTATACTGTCGTTGTAACAGATAATACGGGATGTTCATCAGGAAATGTTGTGACAGTTACTTCCCCTGTTCCTTCTCCTGCTACATTTCCGCCGCTACCTTTTATCTGTCAGGGAGAGACTTTGATTCTTCCGACTACAAGTCAAGAAGGTTTCTCAGGTACTTGGTCACCCGCCGTGAATAATATGGCTACTACGAACTATACTTTTACCCCTGATCCTGGACAATGTGGATTACCGGGTAATGCGGTTGTTGTAGTGAGACCAGCTCCAATGATTTTACCTATAAATGATATAACAATTTGCGGAAGCCCTACAACGGGTATCTCAGCAGTGTTGCCTTGCTGTGGTATTACTTCTGTTTTATGGTCTGCTCCTCAAGGCACCTTTTCAAGCACAACTTCTTTAACAACCACATTTACACCTGGTATAGCTTCAGGGTCAATATTAGTTTCTGCTACAGCCTCAAGTAATATTTGTACGATTACAACGCTAGAAACTTTATTGGTAAATGTTTCTTCTGGAACGACATCGATTTTTACTCCAATAGCTGATATTTGTCCGGGTGACCTGTTCACATTGCCTCCTACTTCTGATAATGGTATAACCGGAACATGGTCTCCTGCAGTCAATAATACGGCAAGCACAAACTATACCTTTACACCTGACGCAGGTCAGTGTGCGACGACTGAAACAATGACGGTTACTGTGAATGCACAAACAACCCCGAGTTTTACGGCAATTGCAGACATCTGTAGTGGTTCTTCTTTATCACTTCCAGGCTCTTCTACCAATAGCATTAGCGGAACATGGTCTCCTGCAGTAAACAATACG
>CAJJCU010000047.1 GCA_905182775.1 uncultured Flavobacteriales bacterium | reverse complement strand
TATCAATCTTCCAACCTACTAACTTAAAGCAAATCCTTATGAATCTTTTCATAGTCAAAAATAGGTAATTCAAATTAGTTATATCTTTGAATATGAGACAAAAGATGAGAACCATTTTAACTTTAATCACTTTAATGATTCTATCTTATTTTCTTTTAATCCTCAGCGGAAGAAAACCTATTGAAAAAGAGCATAGCATATCCATTCCTGTAAGCGCAAATTTTGTTGTTGCCCTAAAAGACTTAAGCACTGCCAAACAATTCACTTTAAACGAATTATACTCAAATAAGGGCTCAGAATTGATAAAGGCACTTGCCAATATAAAGATAGACGATACAGACTTCGAGTCCTCAGACAAATCCGACTTTATAGAGTTCTTTAGCGCTCGAAACATAGGGTCTACGACCCCTTTAGAATTTCTTCAATTAGAGCTAAATAACGAGACACTTTCATTCCTTAGAATAAAGGGAAAGACCACAAAAAAAGAAAGCGCTCTTTTGGCCTCAAAGGACGGATATATCTATTTACTTTTAGAGCAAACAGATCTTGAAAAAAAACAGCTTTTATGCGCGATTAATCAAACCATCAAAATCAAAAACAATGAAGCAGGAAACTTCCTTAGCTTATATTTAAAATCAAATAACAAATGGAGCCTTTCTGCATCGATAATCCTCAACAAACAACGGATTTCATTAAAGTTTTTTAATCCAAAAAACACGAAGCCTAAAACTCTTTCTCTTGAACCAAAAGGCCTTCATATAAGCATTCCAAATTCAGAGTATAAATCATTAGAGACAAGCTTATTCGGACTTCAAATAAAACATTTTTCAGGAAATTTTTTGGGTTGGGAAGACAATAAGATCATAATGCCTGTATTTGATTTGGTATTTACCATGGAAGAAAACATATCCATAGACACGATGGTTTCAAATTTATCAAAGGTTATAGAACGTTTCGTGCCACAAAAAGAGAACTATAAATGGTCTACCGGTCAAGCGAATTCTTTTCACCTAACTATGTTTGATCAATTTAAACTCTACTTCAGTAAAGTAAACAAGGAGACATGGTTGGTTACCACAATAGAAAAAAAAGCCCCAAAAATAATTGAAATAAGCTCTGAATTTCAATTAAAAGGAGCCCCGTCTGTCATTCTCGCTTTCGAGAATTTAGGTTGGAAAGGCAGGTTAATCTCAGAGTATCTTGAGGGTTCGTTTGCTTTAAAAATCATGAAAACACTAATCCACAATCTGGATTCTATTCAAACAATAAACGATTCTGATTTCACTAAAGTAAATCTAAACTTAAAGGGAAACCAAGAATTAATGGGCTTACTGCATCGTATTTTGATAAACGAGATCAAGTCAGATAAAACAAAATAAAAACTTCTGAAATAAAAAAGACCAGCAAAAGCTGGTCCTCAACATATATTCAAAATCCTAGATAATCTTAATGGGTAGCTTCTTTAATCGTCTTAATAATTCGAGCAGCAATCTTATAAGGATCACCGTTTGAAGCCGGTCTACGGTCTTCTAACCAACCTTTCCATCCATTTTCTACAGTCATGATTGGGATTCGTATAGAAGCACCTCTATCAGAAACACCATAACTGAAATCATGAATAGACGCAGTCTCATGTAAGCCTGTCAATCGTTGATTGTTATAGGCACCGTATACATCAATATGTTCTTTGGTTACAGGTCTAAATGATTCACAGATCTCTTCATAAACCTCTTTCGAACCACAAGTTCTAAGTATTGTATTTGAGAAGTTCGCATGCATACCTGATCCATTCCAATCTCCTTTAACAGGTTTAGGGTGGTATTCAATATAGTAACCATACTTCTCTGTCAATCGATCTAAAAGATAACGTGCGACCCATATTTCGTCACCTGCTTTTTTAGCACCTTTAGCAAACAGCTGAAATTCCCACTGACCACTCGCTACTTCTTGGTTAATCCCTTCAAAATTAAGACCTGCATCGAGGCAAAGATCTGCATGCTCATCAACAAACTCTCTACCATGTGTATTTCTTCCACCTACGGAGCAATAGTACAACCCTTGAGGGCCAGGATATCCACCTAATGGAAAACCAAGTGGTAACTGCTTATTGCGGTCCATAATGAAATATTCTTGTTCAAAACCGAACCAAAAATCATTGTCATCATCGTCAATCGTTGCTCTATAGTTGCTTTCATGATTCGAACCGTCAGAATTTAAAACCTCAGTCATTACCAAGAATCCGTTTTTCCGAACAGGATCAGGATAAACCGCTACTGGTTTTAATAAGCAATCAGATGCCCCACCAACCGCTTGTTGTGTCGAACTACCATCAAAAGACCAAACAGGACAATCTTCAAGATTCCCACTAAAATTTTCAACTATTTTAGTCTTGCTACGCATGTTTTGGGTAGGCTTGTATCCGTCTAGCCAGATATACTCTAATTTACTCTTATTCATATCACTCAAGATTTATTAATTCTTTTACTCGTAAAAATGGTTATTCAGTGCGGAAACTTTATTTGTAAATGAAGCCCTAACTTTAATGCATGACCTAAATAAAAACAGTCACGCAAATATAAAAGTTATATTCTGAGTCGTATTACTCATAAATGCCCTTTTTTTCAACAAAAGTACTTACTTTTTCACATTCAAAATACTTTCAGAACAATTCAATTGATCGCAAGTGAATTTGAAACTTAAAAAACCGAATTGACAGAAGAAGAATTAGAACAGCTCATTAAAAATAAACTCCCGGGTATTGAGGTGCATAAAGCATTTTCTCCCATGCGGAACTTTGCTATAAATAAAATAGAAGCACGAGAGGCCGCCGTGGCCATTCATCTTAGAATTATAGGTGAAGAAGTTCAGATTATCCTGATCAAACGAACAAAATACGAAGGGGCACACAGCCAACAGATTGCATTCCCAGGCGGAAAGAAAGATCAAACAGATCCAGACCTTCAATTTACAGCAAGAAGGGAAAGCCATGAGGAACTCAGTATTGATACAGAACAAGGAATTTGTCTTGGGGCCTTAACCCCAGTACTGATCCCAGTATCATCCTTTCGGGTAACACCATTTGTGTTTGTTCATAAAGCATTTCCAAGCCTAAAAAAGGAAGAGAGGGAGGTTCAAGAGATCATCTCATGTCGGATGTCAGACATTGACACTTTTTCAAAAAAAACATATCAAGATGTAATAGCAAAACCGGGATTAACAATCAAAAACGTACCTGGCGTTGCCTACAAAGGACATTTTATATGGGGAGCTACAGCGCTAATATTACATGAGTTAAATTATCTTTTGAAAATATCAGAAAGCAAAAAGAGGAACAAACCTTAACTTGTTCCTCTTCCTGCTAAACCATGCTAAACTATAAAACTCAAAAAGCTACAAGAAATGTAACTTCGGCGCAAAGGTAACACATGTTTTTAATTGGAGTGCCTTTTTTTGAAAAAATATTATTTTTTTTGAGCGCTTACCATTTCTCTTTTTCCCGGAGGACCATCAAAGCACGACACTTCAAAACCAACCTCTCTTAAATCTCTTTTAAATTGTCCCATGGCGCAATAGGTTACTAATTTACCTTTAGGCTCCAAAACATCATACATCTTTTGAATCACATCTTTGTGCCACATATCACCTTGTACTTTAGGACCAAAGGCATCAAAGTAAATCAGATTAAATGGTGCCCTGTTTTGATAATTCTGTATCGTATCATTAATTTTTGTCAATGAAAACCTTGAATGAATCTCAGCTTTATTACCCCAACTGGCATTGGTGATTTTTGAGAAATAGGGACGGGCATTCAAATCATTCATTACAGAAGGATATCCCATTTGAAGCATCATTTCTGTAGGAACAGGATAGGCCTCTACCCCAACATACTCGGTAATCACCCCGGAATCCAATGCCGCACACGCTGTTAGTAAGGCATTTAAGCCCGTTCCGAAACCAACCTCTAGAATCCTTAAGGGGTTGTTGTTCATTTTGAAAAAACCATTCTTCAAAAAAATATGACTCGATTCTTGTAACGCTCCATGAATAGAATGATAATGCTCATCTAGCTCTGGCACATAAAGCGTATGAGACCCATCTTCCGTTATGCGTAATTCTCGCTTCATCAGTCTTTTTTCCTTGCAACCATTAACCCGTCACGCACAGGTAACAGCAATACTTCCATCTGGCTGTCCTCTATGAGGACTCTATTAAATTCCCGAAGCGCTATTGTATCCAAATCATTCGCACTCGGGTCAATCACTTTACCAGACCACAAAACATTATCAGCGATGATATACCCCCCTTTTTTTAGATGTGGAATAGTCAAGTGATAATAATTTAAGTAATTCTCTTTATCCGCATCAATAAAAATGAGATCCCAAGTTTTATTGAGCTGCGGAATAACATCCATTGCATCACCCTCGACTAATTTTAACTGCGAAGAAAATCTTGAAGCTGCAAAATAAGTATTCACTCGGTCAGTAAGCTCTATGTTTTTATCAATTGTAACCAGCTCACCATCAACACTTAAACCCTCAGCCAAGCACAAAGCAGAATACCCTGTATAGGTTCCTATTTCTAGAATAGCTTTGGGTTGGATCATTTTAGAAAACATACTCAAAAGCCGACCTTGAAGATGTCCACTTAGCATTCTAGGTTGTAAAACCTCCAAATAAGTGTCTCTAGAAATCTCTTTGAGTAAACGATCCTCTGGACTTGTATGCTCTGCAGAATAACGCTCTATATCAGGGTCTAAAAAATTCATATAATTTCATTTTGAACAAAGATAAACGAATGAACGGACCTTAGAAATCACTTCTACATTCTATAGATAAAAAACGAATAAACTGTTTCGTTAAGAACAACAATGGATTGAAAGATAAATTCTAACTTTATACCCGATAATTCGAATTATGACAGTTTCCGAAATACGCCAATCCTTTTTTGATTTCTTTGAGAAGAAAGGACATAAAATTGTACCCTCTGCCCCAATGGTTGTTAAAGATGATCCGACCCTTATGTTTATTAACGCGGGTATGAACCAATTTAAAGATTTCTTTCTAGGAAATGAAATTCCTGAGAATCGAAAGGTAGCAAACAGTCAAAAATGTCTTAGAGTTTCAGGAAAGCATAACGATCTAGATGAAGTCGGCGTAGACACCTACCACCACACCATGTTTGAAATGCTTGGCAACTGGTCATTTGGCGACTATTTCAAAACCGAAGCCATTGATATGGCTTGGGAGCTTCTAACAGAGGTATACAAACTACCTAAAGACAGACTTTATGTTACTGTTTTTGAAGGAGATGCTAAAGATGGGGTAGCAGTGGATCAAGAATCAATTGATATCTGGAATAAACACATCCCTAAAGATCGGATCATTAAAGCCTCCAAGAAAGATAATTTTTGGGAAATGGGAGATATTGGACCCTGTGGCCCTTGCACAGAAATCCATATAGACCTCAGAAATGACAATGAGCGCACAAAGTCCGACGGAAAGGAATTGGTTAATATGGACCACCCTCAGGTCATTGAAATATGGAATTTAGTATTCATTCAATACAATCGAAAAGCTGATAAATCACTAATAGACCTTCCTGAGACGCATGTCGATACTGGAATGGGATTGGAACGTCTAGCTATGGCACTTCAAGGAAAGCAATCGAATTATGATATTGATTTGTTTCAAGATATTATCAAAAAACTAGAAGCGGTTTCAGGCATAAGCTATGGTGATTCTGAAGAAACAGACATCGCTCTGCGCGTAATCGCAGACCACTTAAGAGCCATTTCATTTTCAATTGCAGATGGACAGCTCCCATCAAATACAGGGGCTGGGTATGTGATTAGAAGAATTCTAAGACGTGCCGTGCGGTATGCCTACCAAACATTGGGTATCAAAGATCCATTCATGGGAGAGTTGATCCCTGTTTTAGTGAGTCAAATGGGAACAGTTTACCCAGAGCTTTCCTCACAAAAGGATACCATCACGAAAGTCATTACGGAAGAAGAGATGAGTTTTTATAGAACACTCGAGCAAGGGATTAAAAGAATGGACCAACTCATAGAAAGCTGTATTGAAAACAAAAAGTTAATACTCGATGGACGGTCCGTTTTCGAACTGTATGATACTTATGGCTTTCCTTTAGATCTCACCTCATTAATTGCAAGGGAAAATAAGCTTCAAATTGATGAAGCTGGTTTCAATGAAAATCTTGAAGCTCAAAAAAGCCGTTCAAGAAAAGCGACCAGTATTGAAGTGCAGGATTGGATTCAAGTCTCGGATAATGGAAGCTCTGAATTTGTTGGGTATGACACAACAGAAACGGAAGTTCAAATTTCTAAGTACAGAAAAGTTAGTCAAAAAGGGAAGTCTTTTTTCCAGCTCGTATTAAATAAAACTCCATTTTATCCTGAGGGAGGTGGTCAAGTTGGAGATCAAGGCATTCTAAATCAAGGCAATGAAAACGTCCTTGTATTCGATACGAAAAGAGAGAACAACCTTATTGTACATTTCACAAAAGAGCTACCCAAAAACCTTAGCGCAACCTTTAATGCTAAAGTAAATAAGCTAAAAAGAAGTAATTCGGCTAAGAACCATACAGCCACCCACTTATTACATCAAGCACTTAAAACTGTTCTTGGTGCGCATGTCGAACAGAAGGGGTCATTGGTACAACCTAATTATTTAAGATTTGATTTTTCGCATTTCGCAAAAGTAAGTCCTGATGAGTTGTCAAAAATAGAGTCTCTTGTCTTGGAACAAATCCAAGCCAACATACTACTTGAAGAGCATAGGGAGATGCCTATAGAGAAAGCCAAAGAAATGGGCGCAACAGCGCTTTTCGGTGAAAAATACGGAGCCAAGGTTCGCGTTATTAAATTCAATGATTCCATTGAACTCTGCGGAGGAACACATATGAATGCCACGCATGAAATAGGGATGTTCTCAATTACTGCAGAAACAGCAGTTGCGTCAGGAATCCGAAGAATAGAAGCGATTAGCGGTGATGCAGCGAACGATTATTTCAGGGAACGCAGTAAAAACTTTGAGTCAATTTCAGTCTTACTCAAAAAGCCGAAAAACCTCGAGAAATCAATTCAGGACCTGATTTCCAAAACGCAAGATTTGACCAAGCAGGTTGAGAATCTTCAAAAAGAAAGTGCCAAAAGGATTAAGACAGACCTTCTGTCAAAAATCACAGGGATTAATGGAATGAATTATTTAGGGGCGACCTTGGAGCTTCCAAGTGCCAGTGCTAAAGATATTTTATTCCAATTGAAAGGAGAATGTAAGAACTTCGTGGGTGTTATCGGAAATATAGACGGTGAGAAATGTGGTCTTCATGTCATTGTTTCAGACAATTTAGTTGAAGAAAAGGGCTTTAACGCCTCTAAATGGATTAAAGAAGTAAGTCACCATATACGAGGTGGTGGTGGTGGTCAAGCCTTCTACGCATCTGCTGGGGGTAAAAAAGCCGCGGGACTCCAAGCAGCAATTCAAGAAATTAAAGCAAAACTTTAAGGAGACTTCTTCAATATATAGTTCCACGCATTTTTAAGGTACTTTTTTATCTCTGGTTCTAAATTGAACAAAAGCACCGACCCAAAAAAGAAAAGGCCTGTAAATGTAGTCTGACCTATAAATTGTAGCCACTTATTTGTTGTAAAAACAGGAGTCACCATAATTAAATACATCCCAAGTATACCGAGAGAAATAACCCAAAACTGTTTCCAAGTAAAAGGGTGAATTCCATAGGCAAAATACACGAAAAGTATTCTACCAACATTGTATACCACAAGCGCTAAAGCCGTTGAGATTGCCGCTCCTTTAATTCCATAGATTGGAATTAAATAAAGATTTAAAGAATAAACGATTCCTACCAGGCTCAATGTAAAAATCAAATCGTATTTAAATTTCTTAGAGGTAGCGAAGATGGCACCGTTAATACCAAAATACATATCTAATAAACGCCCCATCATTAAAAAGAAAAAGACGCCTATACCCTCCTCAAATTCAGGCTTTAAAAACGAAAATAAAAAATCAATATTGGCCCAAGTAACCAGGAACAAACCCAAACCGATTACTAACGAAACAGAGCTCACTTGACGGTATAATAGTTTCATACTTAAGAAATCTCTTTCCTTCCAGTACTCTGAGACCAATGGCGCACTCACCCGAATTAGAGACTTGTAAGGAACTTGTAGAGCACTCGTTAAGAATACAACGGTTGTATAAACGCCTGTTGCCCGGAGACCAATATATTGAGCAATCATAATGACATCTAAAGCGTTAACAAGAACCCTTCCAAGAGTATTTATATAGTTAAATGCAGAAAAGTTGAATATAATCTTTCTGAATCTTTTTGAAATTTGAATTTTACTCAACTGTATAAAAAATTCGCCCAGGTACATCAAGTAAAACATTAAAATCAAGGGAGGAATAAAAAATATAAGACTGTGCCATACTACAAAATCAGAGAAATTAATCAGATCAAGCCAAAACAATAACAGCAATAAACTAACAGACAAGCGCAATACGATGTCCATAGCAATAACAGAAATTACATTTTTAAATAAGGACCTCAAATAAACCTCAAAAACCATATACAAAAGATAGCCCAAACCTATTGGAATCACCCAATAATAATAATCCAAGAACATAGGAGATTTTGCCAAATAAACAGCTTCTATATTAGGTCGGAAGAAGAGGAATATCGCTCCAATAAGAAGTGCTCCAAAAAGAACGGTTATTAGTGAAAATATCAAGAAACCATGATGAGCCTGCTCCTTATTTTTGAAAAAAGGGAAAAACTTCCAAATGCTATATACGGTTCCGAAATTTGAAAATTGAGCAAATAAAATCCCTAAAGAAAAAATCAAATTGACCACCCCAATCTGCTCAGTAGAAAAGATCAATAAGAAGAAAAGGCCTTTGTTTAAATACCCCAAAATCAAACCAAAAGAGGAGATCAAAGTTGTCCTTAAAGCATCTTTTTGTACTAAGCCCATAGATATTAACAAATATAAACGTTCAAACGAGAACAATCGAATAAATATGTATGATAAGAGCTGAGCAGACTGTAAAAGATAAGTGCTGAAAAATTAGAGAACGATACTAGATATATCAATTACCACGTCACTTATTATCATTAAATTAGATTTAAATTTTGCAGTGAAAAAGGTTCTCATTATAACATACAGGTGGCCTCCAGCAGGAGGTATCGGCGTTTTACGCTGCTTAAAGTTTGCTAAGTACTTGCGTGACTTTGGTTGGGAACCAGTGATCTTAACGGCACAAAATGCTTCCTACCAATTTCTTGATTACGATAATCTCAAAGAAGTTCCTGACGGAATTGAAATTCATCGTGTTCCGATTTTTGAACCGATTAATGCCTTTAAAAAAATCACAGGCAGAAAAAAGGAACAACCCTTGCAGAATATCACAAACAATTCCACAAAGAAAAAATCGATCATCGATAAGTTTGGAATGTGGGTAAGAGGAAACTTCTTTATCCCTGATGCGAGAAGCGCATGGATCAAACCATGCATTAAATACCTTGATAATTATTTAGTCAACAACCATATTGACGCTATTTTAACGGATGGTCCGCCCCATACAAATACAGTAATTGGGATGCGGGTTTCTCAAAAACATAAGATTCCTTGGTTGGCCGATTTTCAAGACCCCTGGACTCAAGTTGACTACTATACCCAATTGCATATTGGAAGACGAGCAGATCGAATTCATAGAGCATTGGAACAAGAAGTATTTCAAACTGCAAAAAAAATCACAGTAGCTAGTCCCTCATGGAAAAAAGATCTTGAATCGATTGGCGGGAGAAATGTAGATGTTATCTATTACGGATATGATGAAACTGATTTCGCTGAATTCTCGGCTAAAGAAGAGGATTTATTTGTGATTTTTCACGGAGGCTTACTTGGGGCAGATCGAAACCCAGAAACTTTATTCTCCGTACTCAGCAAATTGATTAATAAGTACCCGAAAATAGGAAGTAAGGTTAAATTAAAATTCGCAGGTGAAGTCGATGTCTCTGTAAAAAACGCCTTAAAAAAACATAGTCTTCTTCAATATACTGAACTTATGGGTATGGTTCCTCGAAAACAGGTAGTTAAAGAATATGAAAAGTCTTCCCTCCTACTTTTACCTATCAATAAAGCAGATAATGCAGCGGGAAGAATTCCTGGGAAATTATTTGAAATGCTTAGGACCAACAAACCAATTTTGGTTCTAGGACCCGATGATGGCGACGTCAAATCAATTATTGAAAAAGAAAATGCAGGATGTTCTTTTGATTATGAGGACAAGCAATCACTTTATGATTTTATGGAAAATTCAATTATAAAAAATAAATTTGAAAACTTTAGTTCTAGCGCTAATATTCAAGTCTATTCTAACAAAATGATTACCGGACAAATAGCAAAGTATTTAGATGGAATGATTTAGCCCTAAAAAACATGATTAAAAAAGTATTGTCATACGTTCGTATTCTATTTTGCTGGATCGTTATTTCGCCTCTAAATATTTTAATACCGCGAAAAAAAGGATTAATTGTTGTGATTGGCAAATTATCAGGAGAAATAGTTGACAATACAAAATACCTATTCATTCATGGCCTTAGAAAAAAGAAAAATATCCGTTTCCTAACGAAGGACAAATCAGTGCTTAAAACTCACAGTAAGTTAAAAAAACACATTGTGTTATTTGGTGGAATCAAAGGCGTATTAACACTTCTAAGAGCATCGTATATTGTGGTTGATTACTCTCATTGGTCTTATCGAAATCCACTTTACTTCTTCCTATCCTTGAAGGCCAGAAAGGTTCATTTGTGGCATGGCCTGACCTTTAAACCCGTCGAACTCGGTTTAATAAATAACGGAATTCCTTATATAAAATCACGATTTTTCAGACATGTTGTTAATTATGACTTAATGGTTTCAACATCCGTTTTCTGGACAGATAATCTATACAAAAAGTACTTTTTAACAAAGAATGTTGAGAATTATGGCTACCCACGAAATGATGTTCTTTTTAGAAAACCTGACCATCTTGACTTGATAGGCGTGGACCTAAAAAAGTATGAGTTTCTTCAGAATGCTAAAAAAGAAGGACATAAAATAGCAATTTATTCTCCTACATTCAGGGATGACGGAAATGATGCTTTTTCTAGTGGCCACCTGAACCTTTTAAAGCTTAACAATTTTCTAAACAATTACAGAATTACTCTTGTATTAAAAATGCACCCACTGAACGCACACACTTATGAGGATATGTCCAACATCATAAATTATGATAAGGATTTCGATGTCTACCCCGTGATGTCATTGTCTGATATTATGATAACCGATTACTCCTCTATTTATATAGATTACTTAATCATTGATCGGCCTATTGTCTTTTTTAATTACGATTATGAACAATATTTAAAGAAAAATAGAAAATTACAATCGGAATTCTTAGACACAATTCCAGGCGTTATAACAAGAGACCAAGTCAGTTTAGAAAAAGCAATATTAGACCACTTAATTGTGGGCAATGATTCTCACAAAAATCAACGGTCTAATTTGAAAGAAATATCTTATGAGTTCTTTGATGGGGATAGCGCTCATAGGATTTTTTGTAAGTTTGAGAAATGGCGAAAATAGTATTTATATATCTTGAAGAGCCTTACTTTATCTTTCATTCAATTGGCCTGGCTATTGATTTCGATAAAAGACAAGGAAACGAGGTTAGTATCTTATTTAATTCAAGGAACGAGTGGCATATAAAAGACATTTTACCTGCCAATCATTCTATCAAGTTAATTAGGGTAAACCCTTATTGGTACATTCGTCTTCCATTGTACGTCGAGGTGAAATTAAATTATCGGAAATCGATTTTTAAAAAGTATAAAAAAATATTTTTAGAACAAGATGTATTTATATCAAGTCTCTATAATGACTTAATCATTCGAGATGAAATTGCGCCAAAAAAAATATTAATGATCTACACTGCTCATGGTCCTGCAAATGGTCCGTACTGCTTCAATGATCTTGTAAAACAGTTTGACTACTTTTTTTGTGCGAGTAAAAAAGAAGTTGAAATCCGCCGTGAAATGGGACAAATAAAATCCAAAAACTATTGTATTGGAGGCTATTTAAAACTAGACTCAGCGAAGCCGGATAAAGTAAACTTATTCTCAAATAACAAGGAAATCGTTTTGTATAATCCGCATTGGGAAAAAAAGCTAACTTCTTTTTTTAAGCATGGTTTTGACATTCTAAATTATTTCAAAGACCATCCAAATATTAACTTGATATTTGCTCCTCACGCTTTACTTACTAAACGCAATATATTACTTCGATGGCGTCTAAAAAACTATGAGAAATATCCTAATATACACATGGACTATGGGTCAAAAAAGAGCCATGATTTTTCATACACACAAGCGGCAGATATTTACCTAGGAGATGTAAGCAGTCAGGCTCTCGAATTCTGCCTTATTAAACTAAGAAAATGTATCTTCATAGATGTCAACAATAATAAAGGCTCGGATTATATCTCATGGAGTTTGGGGAAGGTATATTCTACGGGTTTTAATATAGAAAATGCATTAAACGAGATAGATACTTTATATGATGATAATTACAAAGCGAAACAAAAAAGTATCATCGAAGACGTTTTCACAATTCCAAAAGAAAAATCGAGTACTGAATTTTTCGCTGATGGGTTATCCCAGTTTATAGCTTTAGAGCTTGGGGAGAAAAATGTCTAATACATTCTAGATCCTACTTCTGAGCAATCAAACGAATCACCATAGGGTCTTCTGTTTTGTATGTTGCCAATCCTTTTGATTGTAATTTGTAAATAACCTTGAACCCAGCAGATTCAACTCGACTGACGAATGTTTCAAAATTAACAAATCGTCTATAATGGTCTGTAACAAATGAGTTTTCGCTAACAGCACTCCCTTGACCAAACAACTCATCATGAATACTCCTGATCTCAATAAAAAACAATCCGTTGTCATTCATAGTATCGTGCGCCCATTTCAAGGTTCGCATTTCTTGTTCTTCGTTTACAGAGTGAAGCGTGAAGCGTGAATAAACATGATCCACCAAAGATCTTTCCCCAATGTTCGTGAAATCTGCTTCTTCAAAGCTCAAACTCCCTGTTTTATACTGTTCATTTAGGTAAGCAACTTCATTCTTACACTGATCAAATGCAACAATATTTACACCGAATTTCTCAAAGAAAATACTGTCTCGGCCATTACCACAGCCTAATTCATATAAACTTGACGAATCATTTAAAAATGGGACGACAAACCTTGCAAAAGGTGACTCTTCTCCGGGATCTTGATGGTTTTTATAATAATCTTCCCAATAGTTTAAATAAGTATTCATCTTCTCTAGATTTTATTTTTAATGCTAATAAGTTTCACTTTACGAAGCGCAATGCCTGATATCCTTTTTTATATTTACTAATAATCGACAAAGTTATTGCTTTTATCTACCTGACAGAGCAGATCATGCAATCGTTTGTTAAAAATCTTCTATTTTATTTATTTTCACAAAGATGGTCCCCGTATCACTTCAACTATCAATGAATCGACAAAGACATATCTCTCTGTAGAAAAGAGGTATCAAGTATTTGCTACTAATTAATTTTAGATTTGAAGTTTTGATAAATCAAAAGCAATAAAAATCACTAATGAAAGACCCACATGGGTTAATGAATATGACCATGCGACTTCAAAATAGAACTTACACCACTTCTACATGCTTCAAATCTTTCTTTAACGCCCTACCAAATATAAAAGCACACATCAATAATAAAACAAGTGATGCGCCTGATGAAATCGTCTTTGAGGTAACATACGTTGATGGCTCAAATCTCCACTCAATATCATTGTCTCCAGCAGGTACCGTAACCCCCCTAAGGATATAATTAGCCCGGAAATTGGAAGTTAACTTTCCATTTATGTAACAATTCCATCCCTTTGGGTAATATATTTCACTAAATATTGCATACTGACGTGTCTTAGAGCTAGATGTGTATGAAATTGCATTTGCACGGTATTTCACCATTTTAATCACCGCACCTAAATCAGGGTTTTCAATATTTTTAATTGCCGTAAAATCATTATGAACAACCGCTGTAGATCTTAAATTTAAAGAGCTATCAGAAAGCGCAATGATCTCCGAATTTCCATCTTTAACTCTCTTAAGATCAGATACAAACCAGGCATTTCCCAAAGCATTATTATTTAGAACAGGTCGTTGCCCTGGACTCATTACAACGTATTTAGTGTTAAGCATATTCAATGTTGGTGTTCGCTCAAAAACGCGCAAACCCAATCGATTAATATTTTGCTGTATAAAAACAGCTTCCTTACCTAATCTAAAATCAATAAGCTCTTGGTATCTTTTAAGCTTTGCTCCATGATAACCACCGATACTCTTATGGTAATAACTTGTGGCGGTTTCTGCAAATGGGTTGGATAAAGTAAATACGCGATAGTTGGTGTTTTGATTTAGGACTCCAAAATCAGCTATAAGCCTCCTGACCTCCTCATTTTTGATTGAGGAATAAGAGAAATGATTCTCCATTCCTTTTAAAAACTTATCCTTCTTCTTATCAAAATCAATGATATTGAGCCGCTCACTAGAAAGAATGAATTGATCAGCAACACTAGGCATTTGCGGAGGAAGGAGCGCAAATTCTTTTGGTTCAAAGCTATTGTATGCAATTCTATCTTCATTTTCATCCATAAAGCCCGAAGAAACTAAACTTGAAATACGGTCAGCATCTCGATCTTCATTGTTGATAGATGTGTCCAAATAACGCTTGGAAATGGAAAAATTATCACCAATTGCAAGCAAGCAAAGTAATGAACCAATGACCATAGCTGAAGACCTTCTTTTGAAAAAATAAAACAAGCATAGCAATGTCAAAAGAGACAATACAAAAGCGCGAGCTGCATCTTTTTTAAATAAGAAAACCCGAGCATCCTTCATAACAGACTTTAGACTAGATACATATTCCTTAGCCTGAGGCTGGCTCTCCACATAATCTGCGAACATTTTTGATTCATTATCGGAAATAAAATGACCACTCAAAGTGGGAACCAATGCTAGAACCGCAAAAAAGAAAAGAACGATACCACCTGCTATGTAAAGCTTTTTAGAATCTGAAAACGAGAACTTTTTTTGAAATAGTCCATCTAAAAATAGCAAAGCAGTCATCGGTATTATAATCTGAAGTATCACCAATATCATTTTTGAATCACGGAATTTATTATAAAGCGGGAAATGATTAATGAAGTAATCATTAATCCCTCCGGGATCATTAGAAGCCAAAAGCATCGCTAAAATAGCCAATAACAATACGGGCCATTTGATCGAATCCTTTAGAAAAACAATACCAAATATAAAAAGCACAAAAAGCACGACACCAAAATAGAAGGCACCTCCACTAAATCGTTGTCCACCCCAATACCTACTTTGACGTTTAAAATCATCGTTACTCGCAAAATCACTTCCTTTTTCACTATCTCGCTCTGCAACGTAGTCCATTAACTCCTCATTATTCCCAAACCCCCCGCCTTGTTCACCTCGAGCATTTGGAATCAGCATAGAAAGAAGTTCTCCGCTGCCATAATTGTATTCCAAAATATAATCGGTATCCAAACCACTTTTCTTGGCCAACTCTTTTGGTTCGCCGTTAGGTTCAACAGTCAATTCCGTAGGTCCTCTTGTTGTATACTCACTATATTCAGCTGTCGGTAATAGATTTGTAGCATTTGAAAGTAAAGCCAATACTGATCCTATGACTAATACAATAACAGGATACAATAAGGACCACAGTTTTACCTTTTGACTTAGAATCATTCGGAACAATTCACCAGCACCAATAATTAAACATAAGAACCCAAGGTAATAGGTCATTTGGGGGTGATTCGCCATTAAATTCAAACCAAGAAACAGAGAGAAAACAGCAGCTCCTAAGAGTGGCTTCCCTCTAAAAGCCAAAACAAGTCCCCCAATCGTAGGGGCCATATATGCAATGGTATTTACTTTAGTGATATGTCCCGCTCCTAAATACAAAATATTTATAGTGCAAAATCCGTAAGCAATAGCTGCTCCAATTCCAAGCCAGGGATTCACTCGCAGACATAGTGCCAAAATATAGAAACCTAGCATAACGGAAAACAAAAGAGCCACCGGCCTTGGCAGTCCTAGTTTCAAGATTCGGTTGATATAAGAAAAACCAATGTTCTTTTCAGTAACTAATATTTGATATGCAGGCATACCTCCAAACATTGAATTGGTCCAAAGTGGATTACCCTCTTCCAATACAAAATGATCATTAATCTCTTTTGACATCCCCCTATATTGCTTAACATCTGACTGCTTTAGGGAATAGCCCTGAAAAACAGGGGAAAAGAATAAAGAAGAAAAAACAACAAATGAGACTATCGCTACAATATGGGGCAACGCCAATTTAAAAAACGCTTTCATTTTCTATATTTTTGAATTTGAATAAGTCACAACATCTTCCGCTGAAATAATTGGACCACATAAAATAACAAGTCGTTCAATGATATTTCGCAACTCTCTGATGTTGCCTGTCCAATCTACTTTCTTAAGGGCTTCAAGCGCTTTAGGATCAAACTTTTTAATAGGAATTCCTTGATCTGAACATACCATTTTAATAAAATGATTGGCCAAAAGAGGTATGTCGTCTGCGCGCTCATTTAAGGAGGGCACATGAATAATAATTACTGCAAGTCGATGAAATAAATCTTCTCTAAATCTTCCCTCTGCTATTTCTTTGCGAAGGTCTTTATTTGTTGCTGCCAGAACACGGCAATTCACTTTAATATCTTTTTCACTACCTACGCGTTGGATAACACTCTCTTGAAGCGCTCGCAATACTTTCGCCTGAGCACTCAAAGACATGTCACCAATTTCATCCAAAAACAAGGTGCCCTCCGTGGCAAGCTGAAATTTACCTTTCTTGTCTTTTACAGCAGAAGTAAATGCTCCTTTTTCATGTCCAAAAAGTTCACTTTCAATGAGTTCTGCTGGTATTGCTGCACAATTCACCTCAATAAAAGGCATCTTTTTTCGACTCGAATAGTCGTGAAGGGAACGGGCAACCAATTCCTTTCCAGAACCATTACCACCCGTAATTAAAACTCTAGCATCAGAAGGAGCGACTTTTTCAATCATTTCCTTAATGTCGTTTATGGCATCTGTTTCGCCAATAATAGCACTTCCTTTAAATTTCTTAACGGTCGTTTTAAGGGTCTTGGTTTCGGAAACCAATGAATTCCGATCCTTTGCATTTCTTAGAGTAACCAGAATCCTATTAAGATCTAGAGGTTTCTCAATAAAATCAAAAGCCCCATCTTTAATCGCTTGAACAGCTGTATCAATCGTACCATGACCACTGATCATGATAATCGGAGTTTCTACATTAAGCTTTATAGATTTACTTAAGAACTCCAAGCCATCCATTGCAGGCATTTTAATATCACAAAAAATGAGGTCAAACTCTTTATTTTGAGTAAGTTCCAGGCCTTGCTTCCCATCTTCAGCTTCCTCAACTGTACATTTTTCATACTCTAGAATTTCCTTTAAGGCCCTTCTAATGGATCTTTCGTCATCAATTATCAATACATTCATAGCTATCGTACTTTTCGTTCTAACATGGGAACAAATTTAAACGTTCCAAATTCTTCTTGAGTTAAAACACCTTCTTCATCTTTTCTAATTTTTAACATCTTTTGCTCCTTTCCATCCCCAACAGGTATAACTAATATCCCACCATTTTTCAACTGGCTAATTAATTCATTAGGGAGCTCTGGAGCGCCACAAGTTACCAAAATTCTATCGTAAGGTGCGTATGCTTTTTTACCCTGATAACCATCACCGAAAAACATACGTGCAGAGAACCGAAAATAATCCACCATAGATTTTGCGTTCCTATGCAATTCCTTATGTCTTTCTATACTATAAACCTTCGTTCCCAAAGCAGAAAGAATACAAGTCTGAAATCCTGATCCTGATCCAATCTCAAGTACCTTGTCACCTTTTGAAAGTTCTAACAATTGCGTTTGAAAAGCTACCGTAAAGGGATGAGAAATCGTTTGGCCAGAACCGATCTGAAAAGCCATATTGGTATAAGCTTGTTCGTCAAATGCCAAATCCAGAAAATAATGGCGCGGAACACTTTCAAAAGCCTGAAGAATCCGTTCATCCCAAATCCCCATCTCTTTTAAAGACTCTATTAAGATCTTGCGCTTTCCTTTGTGTTTAAAGGAATCTCGTAAATGATTCATCAAATTTCTAAATTTATTTTAAGTAGAATAGTTAATCCCATACAACAATGGAAAACAAATTTAATCCGAATTTAATAGTTTTAAGGAGGTTACCTCTTTAAATTCTTAACTTTACTCAAGATTTAGAATAGGTCAAAAATGAATGCAGTGGATACCAAAAAATGGTTTGTAATTAAAACCATGAGTCGGGCGGAAAAAAAAACCGCAGAACGTATTGATTTACTTGGGTTTACGAGCTATCTCCCCCTGCAAACAACCATCAAACAATGGAGTGACAGAAAGAAGAAAGTAAAATTACCTTTAATCCCCGGAATTGTATTTGTTTCATGTAATGAGGCTGAGCTTTCATCACTATACCAGGTGCAAGGTGTACACTCTATATTAAGATTTTTAAACAACTATGCTGTTGTTAGAGAGGAGGAGATTAGAAACCTCCAACTTCTACTTAAAGACCAAGTTGAAATATCAGAAGAAGATTTTGAGGAAATTACAGAAGGTGAAATCATTGAGGTAACCCAAGGTCCATTAACAGGAATTATTGCAACCTCTATCGAGCATCAACGTAATTATAGATTAATAATACAATTTGAGAGTATCGGACGCCAGTTTGTTGTGCATGTTTCGCGCTCTCAAGTAAGAAAAATCAAAGATAAAATCGCCTAATCTTTGAGTTTAAAGCTGTGGGTTTTTGATTTGATCAATGGGACTCACAAAAGGCGAAGCCATATAAAAAATGAAAATAGTTGTTACAGGTGGTGCGGGTTTTATAGGAAGTAATACTTGCGATGATTTAATAAGTAACAAACACGATGTTGTTTGCTTAGATAATTTCCTCACAGGCAAGCGCGAGAACATTCAGCACTTAATGAATCATTCTCAATTTACACTTGTCGAAGGAGATATCAGGGATATTGAAACTTGCAAAAAAGCAGTAAAAGGAGCCGATCTCGTTCTACATTTGGCGGCGTTGGGCTCTGTTCCACGATCCATAGCGGATCCAGTCACTACAAACGATATTAACATCAACGGTTCTCTCAATATGATCGTAGCGACAAGAGACGAGGGAATCAAACGTTTTGTTTATGCTGCCAGTTCATCAACATATGGAGACTCTGAGAGCCTACCAAAGGTAGAGCACATTATTGGAAGCCCCCTATCCCCATATGCGATCACAAAATATGTAAGTGAGCTTTATGCAGATGTTTTTGCCAAAACTTACGGCATGGAATGTATTGGACTTAGGTATTTTAATGTTTTTGGAAGACGTCAAGACCCCAAGGGTGCCTATGCTGCTGTGATACCTAAATTCACTGCCTTACTATTAAACCATCAAGGGCCTATAATCAATGGAGACGGATCATTCTCTAGAGATTTCACATATATAGACAATGTGATTCAAATCAATAAGCTTGCTTTATTCACGAAAAATGAGGATGCGCTTAACGAAGTCTACAATGTTGCTTTCGGGGAAAGTTCAACCTTGAATGAACTTTATGATGAAATAAAATTGAATCTTGCTCAGTATGACCCTAATTTAGCTGATATCAAATCAGTACACGGACCAAACCGAAAAGGAGATATCCCACATTCATTGGCATCTATAGACAAGGCGCAAAGACTTTTAGGTTACAAACCTGAATTTTCATTGAAATCTGGTCTTCAAGCTACGATGAAGTGGTATTGGGATCATAAATCTTCATTAGAGGTATAAATGGATATATTAAAACTAATCGGTAGAAGTGAACCTCTTTTTGAAAAAGATATAAGTACGCACGAATCAGCTTTAGGCAAAAAAGTAGCAGATAGTAGCTTTTTAGTACTTGGCGGAGCAGGCTCTATAGGTCAAGCCGTGGTGAAAGAAATCTTCAAAAGAAATCCAAAAAAACTACATGTCGTCGACATCAGTGAAAACAATTTAACAGAGCTCGTTAGAGATATCCGCAGCTCATTTGGATACATTGATGGAGATTTTCAAACTTTTGCATTAGATATTGGCTCTGTCATATATGATGCATTTATTGAGCAAGATGGCGCGTTTGATTACGTTCTGAATCTCTCAGCTTTAAAACATGTGCGTAGTGAAAAGGATCCTTATACCTTGATGCGAATGATTGAGGTTAATATCCTAAATACTGAGAAAACCATTCTTCAATCGATTAAAAAAGGAAGTTTAAAATACTTTTGTGTTTCAACTGATAAAGCGGCAAACCCTGTAAATATGATGGGTGCTTCGAAAAGAATCATGGAGAAATTCTTGATGCGTAGGAGTAAGGACATAAAAATCTCAACTGCCCGGTTCGCCAATGTTGCCTTTTCAGACGGATCACTGCTCCACAGCTTTAACCAACGCATTCAAAAAAACCAACCAATCGTAGCTCCCACTGATGTAAAAAGATACTTTGTTACTCCAGAAGAATCTGGACAGCTATGTTTGATGTCGTGTATTTTTGGAGATACTAGAGATATCTTTTTCCCTCAATTATCTGAAAGACTTGATCTGATTACTTTCTCTTCTATCGCGAAAAAATACCTTAAAGAAAATGGCTATGATGCACATGAGTGTGGGAGTGAGCATGAAGCAAGGGAATCCGTAAAGGATTTAAAGAAGAACAAAAAATGGCCTTGTTTCTTTACTTTATCTGACACCACTGGTGAAAAAAGCTTTGAAGAGTTTTTTATGCCTGATGAGAATTTAGACCTTGAGACCTTTGATAAATTAGGGATCGTTAAAAGCAAACCTTCATTTGATGAAGAAAAGCTCAATGCATTCACGGAGCAAATAAAAAGATTTCAAGCAGAAAAATCGTGGTCTAAGCAAGACATTGTTAGCCTGTTCTTTGAGATGCTACCTGAATTAGAATATGAGGACAAAGGAAAATATTTAGACTCTAAAATGTAAAACATACTGGAACATAAGAAAACCATATCGTTTATTAAATCCTTATTTGGAACTGAAGACTTTATCCCCTTGCACGTTCCGTATTTTGGAGGCAAAGAAAAAGAATATTTAATAGAATGCATTGACAGTACATTCGTTTCTAGTGTTGGTCCATTTGTAACTCAATTTGAGGAACAAATTGCTTCCTATACAAAGTCGCAACATGGAATAGCTGTTGTAAATGGAACAGCCGCATTGCATACGGCGCTAAATATTTTAGGTGTTCAAAAGAATGACGAGGTTTTAACGCAGGGCTTGACTTTTGTAGCGACAGCCAATGCTATTTCATATTGCCATGCACTTCCCGTATTCATTGATGTTGACATCGATACAATGGGCCTATCCCCTACTGCATTATCCTTGTTTTTAGATGAAAATGCCGAAATGAAAAACGGCAAATGCTATAATAAATTAACGAACCGACGAATTTCTGCATGTATCCCTATGCACACCTTTGGGTTTCCCTGCAGAATCATTGAAATCTGTGAGATTTGTAAACAATGGGGAATTCCTGTTATTGAGGATGCTGCTGAAGCGATAGGAAGTACCTACAAAGGTCAAAAGATGGGTACATTTGGAGAGATTGGCGTATTTTCTTTTAATGGGAATAAGGTAATCACAGCCGGTGGTGGTGGCGCCCTAGTGACCAATAGTAAGGAATTAGGTCTCAAAGCCAAGCATCTAACAACAACAGCCAAAGCACCGCACCCCTATGAATTTCATCATGATGCATTGGGTTATAATTATAGGATGCCCAACATCAATGCTGCATTGTTGTGTGCACAGCTTGAACAATTGGACCATATACTATCAAACAAGAGAGACCTTGCATTGAAATACAAAGACTTTTTTGAAGGCTCCTCAAATCAATTTAGATGGGAATTAGAAAACACGAAGGCTAATTTTTGGCTCATGTGTATAGAGCTCGAAAGTCAGGAAGAACGGGATCATTTTTTAAAACAAACCAATGACAATAATGTAATGACTCGGCCTATATGGCAGCTGATGTTCAGATTGCCCATGTACGCCTCTTGCCAAAGAGACCCTCAAAAAAATGCCGTATTCCTAGAAAATAAGATTGTGAACCTCCCTAGCAGCTATAGAAAAAATGGATAAAAAAATCATTCTTCTTGGGTACTCCGGACATGCTTATGCTGTAATAGACGCAGCTCATTCAAGCAATATTACTATTGCTGGGTACTGCGATAAGCAATTAAATAAAAAAAATCCCTTTGAACTTGAATATCTTGGAACAGAGGACGAAGAAAGAATAGAAGCTATGAGCAGTGGTTGTTTTGTTTTTCCAAGCGTTGGGGACAATCATCTTAGAGCTAAATTATTAGCAGAAATCGAACAAAAAAAATGGTCCCAAACAAATGTGATCCACCATACTTCCATGATTTCGCGCTATGCAAAGCTTGACAGCTCTGTATTTATTTCGAATGGCGCCATAATCAATGCACTTGCAACTATTGGCAAAGGATCTATTATCAACACGGGTGCAATTATAGAGCACGAATGTTTAATTCAAGAATACTGTCATATAGCTCCTGGAGCCGTTTTAGCTGGAGATGTAGTAGTTGGCTCCAAAACATTTGTCGGAGCAAATGCAACAGTTAAACAAGGTGTTAAAATAGGTGCAAATGTTATTATTGGCGCTGGCGCCGTTGTAATTGAAGACATTCCTGATGGCATGACCTATGTCGGAAACCCCGCAAGAAATATAAAAAGATGAAGTCCGTACTAATCATAGCAGAAGCCGGCGTAAACCATAATGGCGATTTAGCAATAGCAAAACAGCTTATTGATGCAGGAGCGCTTGCAAAAGTAGACGTCGTTAAGTTTCAAACCTTTAAGACGGAAAAACTTGTAAGTAAAAAGGCCCAGCAAGCAGCCTACCAATCAAAAAATCTTGGAGGTCCATCTGACTCTCAATTTGAGATGTTAAAGAAATTAGAGCTCCCAGAAGATTGGCATCACGAACTAAAGGCCTATGCCGAGCAAAAAAATGTGGTATTTCTGTCAACAGGTTTTGATTTAGACAGCTTAGACTTTCTTCAAACAATGGATCCTCCATTCTTTAAAGTTCCTTCGGGGGAGATCACGAATAAACCGTATTTAATGCACATAGCAAGATTTGCAAAACCAATCATCCTTTCAACTGGTATGTCCACAATGGATGAGATTAAGGAAGCAATGGCTATTTTCCATGAAAATGGTTTAAGTAAAGCGCAAATTAAAATCCTTCATTGCAATACAGAGTACCCAACACCATTCACAGATGTGAATCTAAAAGCGATGCTCTCAATTCAGAAAGAATTCAAAGTAGACATAGGTTACTCTGACCATACCTTAGGAATCGAGGTTCCTATAGCAGCAGTAGCAATGGGTGCAACTGTGATTGAAAAACATTTCACCCTATCTAGAGAAATGAAAGGCCCAGATCACGCCGCTTCATTAGAGCCTCATGAATTAACGGCAATGGTTAAGGCAATAAGAAACATTGAAAAAGCCATTGAAGGAGATGGAGAGAAGAAACCAAGCGCTTCAGAACTAAAAAATAAAACAGCAGCAAGAAAAAGTATACACCTCAGTAATCCGCTAGAAAAAGGTGCTACACTCACAATCCAAGACCTAGATATCAAAAGACCTGGAGATGGAATCAATCCCATGAAAATTGATGCCGTAATTGGTAAAAAAGTAAACAAGCCTTTGGACGAAGGCCTTAAATTAAAATGGGAGGATCTCGATTGAAAATAGCAGTTTTAACAAGCTCTAGAGCAGACTACGGGATCTATTTACCATTGCTTCATTTAATGCAAACAGATCCAGGGATTGAATTGTCAATCATTGCATTTGGAAGTCATCTCAAAGAACAATTCGGCAATACCATTCACCAGATTAAAAATGATGGCTTTTATATAGAAGCAGCCATAGATAATTTAAAGTTTGGCGATACGCCCAAGGATATTTCCCTGAACTATGGACATACAGCGGTCTTATTTGCAGACTTTTGGGCCAAACATAAATATGACTATGTTCTTTGCTTAGGGGACCGTTATGAAATGGCTGCAGCCGTTAATGCTGGAATCCCATTCGGTATAACCTTTGCCCATCTGCATGCAGGTGAAACAAGCGAAGGAGCCATAGATAATATCTATAGAGATCAAATCACCTTGGCTTCAAAACTACATTTTGTATCCATTGAATCCTTTAAGAGACGTATAGAAGACTTAACCAGAATAAAAGGATCCGCATTTTACTCAGGTGCTATAGGTCTAGAGAATATCAAAGCGATTGACCTCATGAGTGTTGAAGAGTTCAAAGCAAAGTGGGACTTAGACTTCTCTATAAAAACGATGCTCGTAACGGTGCACCCAGAAACAATAAACCCTGAATTAAATCAACAGAATGTAGAAGCACTAAAAGTCGCATTGACCATCTTACTCAAAAAAATGCAGGTTCTAATTACAATGCCCAATGCAGATACATTAGGCTCTTTATATAGAGAAATGTTTAAGGAACTGAAAAGTCAACATGACCAGAACCTTTACTTGGTTGAGAATTTAGGGACACAGGGCTATTTTAGTGCAATGAAATTGTCCTCAATCTTATTTGGAAACACCTCAAGCGGCATCATAGAAGCTGCATCATTTGGCAAATACGTAATCAATATCGGTAACAGACAAAAAGGCCGAGCCCACGGAGAGAATGTGATTCATGTCCCCTTTAAATCTGAACAACTCGTTGCTAAAACCGAAGCGTATTTCAATCAAACATATTCAGGCCCTAATCGCTACCAAAATGAGGGGGGGATAGACCTCATAATTCATACTTTAAAAGAAAAACTGAATGGCTTATAAAAAACATGTCATATCTGAAAACGAAACAGTAAAATCAGCGCTGATCAAGCTTGATTCTCTCGCTTATGATGCAATATTGTTTACAATTAATGATAGCGGTGTTCTAACAGGCTCTGTCACTGATGGAGATGTTCGAAGAGGATTCGTAAAAGGAATAACAATTGAAGATTCCTTGAAAAAGGTCAGTTTTAAGACGCCTCGATCCTTCTTTATAGATAAAATAGATATCAACCAGCTGGTTGAATTCAGAGAAGCAAAAATTGGAATTGTTCCTATTGTTGACAAAGAAGATCGTATTGTCGATGTTATCAACTTCAGATTAAGAAAATCATTACTCCCAATCGATGTCGTTATAATGGCTGGAGGAAAGGGAATACGTTTGAGACCACTAACTGATACAACTCCAAAACCGTTGCTCATGGTTGGAGACAAGACGATTCTTGAACACAATATGAGAAGGTATGAATCTTACGGTGTGCAGTCCATAAGTATTACGACCAATTATTTGTCCGAGAAAATCGATGCATTCATCTGTGAAGTAAGCAACAGTTTCAGAACAAAAATCAAGACGGTAAAAGAAGAATCGTTTTTAGGAACAATAGGCTCGGTGAGGCTTGTTAAGGAATATAAACAAGACTATGTTCTGGTATCAAATTCAGATTTACTTACTGATGTAGACTATGAGGCCTTCTTTTTAGACTTTATAAAAAATGACGCAGACATGAGCGTTGTCACTATACCATACAAAGTTGATATCCCATATGCGATAATGGATATTGAAGAAAACTATCTTCAAAGTTTTCAAGAAAAACCACGATACACCTATTTCTCTAACGGTGGCATCTACCTCTTTAAAAAAGAGGTTTTAAAAGACATTCCACTCAATCAATCCTATTCTGCAACTGATTTGATGCAAAAACTCATATCAAACAAACGGAAAATAAGAACCTATGCCCATAAAGGATATTGGCTAGATATAGGACAACATCAGGACTATAACAAAGCCCAAGAAGACATAAAAAGAAAGCAGTTTTGAGAATCGAAAAAAAAGACATTTTAGTTGTAATACCAGCACGGTCAGGTAGTAAAGGAATCCCTGGGAAAAACGTAAAGAAATTAAATGGGAAACCACTCATTCTTTACACGATTGAGCTTGCAAAAAAAATGTTTAGAAATGAACAAATCGTTGTAAATACAGATGATCTGGAACTCGCGGCACTTGCTAAAAAACACGGTGCTTCCATCCCTTTTATAAGGCCACAAGAGTTGGCACAGGATCATTCAAGTAGCAGGGATGTCATTGTTCACTTATTGAATACATTAAAGAAAAGTGATTCTTTGCCAAAGGCTATAATGTTGCTACAACCCACCTCCCCTCTTAAAGAATTAAAACACCTTCAAGAATCTTTAGATTTATTTTTGAATCACAATTGTGACATGGTCGTTTCAGTAGTTGAAAGCAAAACAAACCCTTACTTCAACCTTTTTGAAGAGGATGAAAATGGCTATCTAAATAAATCTAAACCAGGAATCATTTTAAGGAGACAGGATATGCCTCCAGCTTATGAATTTAATGGCGCTATATATATATTTAAATCAGATTCAATTCTTAAGACTGAAATGTCCGAGTTTAAAAAAACAAAGAAATATGTGATGTCCAAGGAGTCTTCTGTAGATATCGATGATGAGTTGGATTGGAAAATGGCAGAATTCTTACTCACCAAAAATGAAGAAATTAAAGATTAGAATCTATTCCGACTCAATTTAAAATCAATAAAGAACTCGATTTGAAAAACTTACTCATTATTGGCCTCGGTAGACTAGGTGTTCGTCATTTACAAGGGATGCTAAACTCCGGTATTGCCGCTCATATTTATTGTATTGATATTCACAAGCCTTCTATAGAGGACGCCAAAGAAAAGGCTTCAGAGGTCACGCATGAATCGAAACTAATTTATTCCCCTGAACTTCCAGAGGGAAAGCAAATTGATCTCGCAATCATTGCTACCAATTCAGGTGAACGTTTTGATCTATCAAAAAAACTTTTGGAATCCAACGCGGTTCGACACCTCATCCTAGAGAAAGTTGTATTTACAAACCCTAACGAATACAGCGCCTTTTCGAAACTACTGAAAACCCAAAACACACCTTGCTATGTCAATCATGTTAGGCGGCTTTTCCCTCATTACCAAAAATTAAAAGACCAGCTTCAAACAACAGTTCCAATTCATGGGAGTGTCTCTGGTTCAGGATGGGGACTAGCCTCAAACACACTTCATTTTATTGACTTATTTCAATTTTTAACAGGATCAATCGCTATTGCGATTAACACAAAGGGACTCAAAGACTTTTTTCCTGCCAAAAGAAAAGGATATGATGAAATAAGCGGCCTTTTGGAAATCAAATTCGCAAATAAATCTAAAGATTCTTGAAGGTGTTTTAATTCTTTAAGAGGGGAGGTGGGTTGTAGCAACATTATAGCCTTTGGCAAAGAATCACTT